>DASUFK010000001.1:0-29514 GCA_036274615.1 Gammaproteobacteria bacterium
GACGTCCTGGGCAAAGACCATGTCTTCCTGGCCGATCAGCGTCGGGTCACGCGGCGAGGTCAGATAGCGCGCGAACAGCCAGACCCCGTCGCCCGGGTTGGAGACGATCTCGGCTTCAGCGCCATTGACGAGCACGATGGCGGTGCCCGGCGCGAGATCGCGGACGTTGATCGGCCCGCTCATTCTGCTGCCACCCTCATCCCGCTGCTCTCATTCCGCCGCCCTCATTCCGCTGCCGTCATTCCGCTGCCCTGCGCTCAGCGTGGCGCCAGGTCGCGAGCTGCGACCAGTCGTCGGCCTCCATGAACTCGGCCCAGCGGCGGTAGAAGTTGCGCATCGGCTGCTCGCTCGACTGCGCCTCGGTGAGGTCGATCACGTCGCCGGGCACGCCGAGGCCCTGGTATTCGTAATCGGCGACGGCGGTGCCGCTGCCCTGGTCGTAGTTGTAGGGATGACGCCGCGCGATCGTGCCGCGGCTCGCCGCATGGGCGTAGTTCCAGTTCTCCATGTCGTCCTGCTCGGTCATGCCCGCGGGGCCGGAGTAGCGCATGTAGTACTCGCGCAGGTACTGCTTCACTTCCTCGGGCGCCGCCTTGTCCACGAAATAGGTTCGCCACATTTCGGTTTCGTTGGCGCCCTTCGGGTGGGAGATCAGCAGCGTGCGCGGCTGCTGGCCGTGAAAGGACATGTTGGGGAAGATCGTGCCCACCAGCGGCGAGGTGCCCGCGAGCGCGCCCTTGTTCTTGAGACGCCGTTGCCAGCACTGCTGAAAGTACTCGGAGGTGACCGGCGACATCGCATACTCGGTGCGCGTCTCCTTGTTCGCATACACGCTGTAGAGAATCCCGTGCCCGCCCGGATACGCCGTCACGATCAACTGGCCGAAGTCGTCGCGGCGGCCCACGTCGCCGCTCGGGCCGAGACGCACCATGTCGACGGAGCGGTGGCTCACGCCGTGCAGCCAGTCGCCGGCGAAATTCTCGGCGATGAACTTCCAATTGCAGGGCACCTTCCACTTCTGCACGCTGCCGAGGAGCTCCGTGCCGCCGTCGCCGCCGTCCCAGGCGCAGAGACCGTGGTCGAGGGCGAACTTGGCGTCCCCGAGGTAGTCCGCGAACGAGGGCGCATTCTTGTCCCACGTGGCCCAGATGGTGCCGAGATAGTTCGCCAGCTGCGCCACCTCGATGAGCCCCCAGTTCGACTTGTCGAACGGCGGCTGATAGGCGTTCTCGTAGTCCTGCACCGCGATCAGCGTGCCGTCGGTCTTGTACGTCCAGGCGTGATAGGGACAGCGGAACGCTCGCGTGTTGCCCTGGTCGTAGCGGCACACCTTCATGCCGCGGTGAGCGCAGCTGTTCAAGAACACGTGGATCTTGCCCGCGGTGTCGCGCGTGAGAATCACGGACTCTTCGCCCATCTTCGAAACGAAGTAGTCGCCCGGGTTCGGGATCTGGCTCTCGTGGCCGACATAGAGCCACGCGCGGGTGAAGATTCGCTCCTTCTCCTCCTGGTAGATCGCCTCGCTCACGAAGATTTCGCGGCTGATCTCGCCGTTCTCCGTGTCGACCAAGTCGCGTGCCGTGGTGCTTGCGCTTCTCATGCTCCCTCTCGTGGCCCCTCGTAGCGCATCCCGCTCAGGGGACGATCTTGTCCAGCAGCTGCTGCGCCAGTCCCGCGCCCGGCACCGAGATTCCGAGCTCATGCGCGAGCTTCAAGCCGAGGTGCAGGTCTTTGTAGAACACCATCCTCGAGTGCGGCCCGAACGAAAGATCGGACCAGTGATCGGCCACCCAGCTCTGAGCCAAGCCCTCGGCGATCACCTTCTCGAGGATCTTCGCGTCCACTCCCGATTCGACGCCCACTCGCATTCCCTCGTAGGCCGCCATCATGTTGATCGAGATGATGATCTGATGAGCGAGCTTCGCGCGCATGCCCGCGCCGAGCTCGCCGACGTGCTGGATCTTGCTGCCCGAGGTCTCGAACAGCGGCCGACATTTTTCGAGCGCGGCCTTCGAGCCGCCGACCATGTAGGACATGGTCTTGTTCTTCGCGCCCCGCTCGCTACCGCTCACCGGCGCGTCGACGAGCTCCACTTTTTTCGCCGCCGCCGCGGGCACGAGGCGCTCGATCGTGGCTGGCTCGATCGTGCTGTGGATCACGACGAGGGTGCCGGGCGCAGCCGCCTCGAGAAGCCCCGCGGGCCCGGCGATCACGGCCTCCACTTGCGCGTCGTCGAGAACGCACACCTGGACGATCTCGGCGTGCGCGCCAACTTCCGCGCAAGAACGCGCGATCTTTGCACCCGCGGCCGCCAGCTCCGCGAGCGGCTCGGAACGCGTATCGAACACCTTGAGGTCGTAGCCCGCCTGGGCAAGGTTGACGGCTAGGTACTTGCCCTGCATGCCCAAGCCGATGAAGCCGACTTTCATTACATCAATCTCCGGGGAAAAGCTCAGCGATTGCGCTCCACGCACACGAAGTTGGCGGCGTCATCGGTCGAGCCCGTGCCGTTCCAGCGAGCCTGTTGCGGATACGGACACAGCGGCCGCGTTCGCGTGCCGGTCGGCAGCATCTTCGACGCGATGATCCTGTCGGGTGCTTTTTTCTGCTCCACCCAGTCGACCACCGCCTGGAAGGCGTTCTGCGGCTGCGGCCCGTCGCCGCCGGCGCAATGGGCAACGCCCGGCGCCATGAAGAGACGCGCGAACTCGCGCGTGCGCTCATAGCCGCCGGCCTCTTTCGCCACGCGATCGTAGTAGTCCACGGTGCCGGTCGGCACGATCAACTGGTCGCTCCAGCCGTGCCAGAGCAGAAGCTTGCCGCCGCTGTCGCGAAAGGCCGCGAGATTCGGGTTGTCGGTGGCCATCAAGGGGCCCACTTTCTCGACCGTGTCGGTGAAGAACTTCGGATACGTCGTGTAGTCGAGCGTTTTCCAATCCCAGGTGGGATCGAAGTAGACCCAGTAGCGAGGCTGCTCGATCGCAACCGCGAACGGCATCGCCCCGCCGAGCGCCGTGAGGTCGGTGCCGCGCGTGTTGCCGTACCAGAGGCGCTTGTCGCCGCGCGCGTCGAGATCCCGCGCCGCGACGTCGGGCACGCTGCACGCACCGCCGCCGGCCGCGCAGGCCACCGGTCCTTGCCACATCTTGTCGATCGCGGACGACTCGGTGGGAGTGAGGCAGGTGCCGTCCGAAGCCTTGCAGTCGGCCTTCGTGATCGAGCGATCCTCCGACGCGCGATATTTGCAGGAGCGCGGATCCTCGAGCAC
Source organism: Gammaproteobacteria bacterium (assembly GCA_036274615.1). Classification (GTDB taxonomy): domain Bacteria; phylum Pseudomonadota; class Gammaproteobacteria; order Steroidobacterales; family Rariloculaceae; genus FEN-1219. The sequence continues at coordinate 3,269 of DASUFK010000001.1, forward strand.
GCCGTCGGACACGCCGTCCTGCACATCGCACGCCGCGACCGCCTTCGCGGTGGCGAGCTTCTCCTTGGCGGCGAGCACGTTCGGCGCTCCGCCGCCGAGCGGGCCGCCGTTGTCGCGCAGCTGCACCACCGGGTACCACGCGTGACCCGCCTGGAATCGATCCCAGTGAATCGCGGGCGCGCCCGCGAGAATGCCGTCATAGTCGTCGGGATAGTCCTGCGCCATTCGCAAACCCTGACGGCCGCCCGTCGAGCAACCGTTCCAATACGAATACTGCGCGGGCTGACCGTAGAACGCCTGCACGAGCTGCTTGCCGATCACGGACATGAGGTGCTCCGAGCGGTACGCGAAGTCGACCTGGAGCCGCGTGTTCGGCTTGCCCGGCTCGAGCATGCCGAAGCTGCCGTCGCCGGCCGCGAACTGGCCCTTGCCCGCGTGCCCGGTGTCGGTGGTCGCGCCTGCGTAGCCGGCCCCTACGGCTTGACTGGGCGGCGCGACGGAGCCCGCGTAGACGCCGCCGCCCACCGATTGCCAACGCCCGTTCCACCTACCTTCCATCGGCAGGCCGACCCAGATGTTGATCGCCTGCGGCACCAAGACTTTCACGAGACAGTACGGCACGGGGCCCGCCGTCTCCCTCGACACGCCGAGGATCCTCGTGCCCGGCCGATCCGCCGTGAGCTTGGCGGCGCCGATGCCGAAGGCATCGCAACTCGTCGTGGGCGACTGCGCGTGGGCGGCGAACGCCGCACTTGCGAGGATCAGCCCTGCGATCGAACGCGCCACGCGCCGCGCGTGCTCCAGAATGCTCGTATTCATCCGCCCCTCGAAAATCGAAGTTGATCGTCGCGAAATACTCGCGCGGGCGAGCATAAGCCATTTCGGCGGGCACGAGAGCGCAGCGTTGCAGTTCCATGTGCGGGTCTTTCCGCTCTCACGGCGAGGGGTTGCCAACGCTGCGGGGCGGCCGTCTCGGAACTCTGCAAGCCGAAGCGCTCGCCGAACATGGAGGAAGCCGCCAAACACTTGGACTTTTCTCACGCCGGCGTACGATGAACGTTCGTTGCGGCAGTGGGAGAAAGTCGCGTGGCGACGGCAGCGGTGCTCGGACGAATCCCGAGCTTCTTTCTATACGGCGAGATGCCGCGCACGGGCGAGGCACGTACTCTGCACGTGGAGACGATCGGGTCCCGGAGCGCGCCGCATCACTGGAAGATCCGCCCGCACGTGCACCGCACGCTGGATCAGCTCATCTTCGTGTCGCATGGTCGCGGCGCGTCGCTCGCGGAGGGCACCGTGGTGCGGTTTGCCCCGCCGGCGCTGGTGGTGGTTCCCGCCGGCACCGTGCACGGCTTCGAGTTCGAGCCCGGCACGCACGGCTTCGTCGTGTCGATGACGGACGATTTGCCTCGCGAGATCGCACAGCGCGAGCCCGCCGTTGCAGCCCTGTTCGAGAATCCGGCAACGTTCGAGCTGCATGGCAACCTGCTGTGCGTCACCGAGCTCGCCGAGAGCTTCGAGATGCTGGTGCGCGAGTTCGCTCGCGTGCTGCCGGGTCACTCGCTGGCTCTCGAGGGGTTGTTGAAGGTGCTCCTCGCCAATGCGCTGCGCCTTTCGCACCCTGGCGCCGAATCCGCCGAGGCCGCCGCCGGCCGGCATCGCCCGCTGGTGACTCGCTTTCGCGAGCTCGTGGAGGGCGCGTTTCGCAACGGCTGGCAGCTCGCGGACTACGCGGCAGCGCTCAACGTCTCCCAATCGCGGCTGCGCAACGCGTGCCTCACGGTAACGGAGCAGTCGCCGATGCAGATCGTCCACGCACGAACTCTGCTCGAGGCGAAGCGCCAACTGCTCTACACGAGCGCGTCCGTGCGCGAGGTAGCCTACGCGCTCGGCTTCGACGACCCGTCATACTTCACGCGCTTCTTCTCGCAACGCACGGGGATCTCGCCGCGGACGTTCCGCGCGCGCGGGCTCGGCTGAGGCCGCCTACGCGCCCGCCTTCCTGCCTGTGCGCATCGAGCGACAGGTTGCCCGGCGTACCGCTTCGGCCGAGACTGGACCTGCCGCACTTGAGGGATCCACCTGCATGTCCTCGACCGTTCGCCCCGACAACCTGCGGGCCGCGCTCGACGCGAAGCTCGCCGCCGCGATGAGCCAACTGGTCGAGCTCCGCGAGGCCGAGCAGCCGCGCGTGACGCCGCATTTGAGCGCCCGCGAGATCATCGGCGCGTTCCTCGGCTACGCGCGAAGCATCTACTCGGTTGCGGCCGCGTTCGGCAGTCAACAGGTCGGCGACCTGCAATTCAACTCCTGGTACGCGCAATGGACGGGCAAGCTCAGCGACCCCGACCGAGCGTTGTGGAAACAACTGCGCGACGACCGCTCCCCGCAACACCACGGGCTGAGCTCGCTGTTGACGGAGCTCGAGATAGCGGTGGCAGCAGATCCGTCGGTTACCGTGGATCAGACGCAGCCCGGCACTCGCCCGGGCTTGCGCAAGCGCATCGTGCGCTTCGCCACGGCGCCGGAGCGAGCCGCGAGCGACGTGTGCGAGGACTACCTGAGGCTCGCGAAGCGCTTTGCCGGAGAATTCATCCGCGACCACACGCAGTGGCTCCGCTGAGCGCCTCCTCGAGTTACGCCAGCCGCTCGCCGAGCTCGACCGCGAGACGCAAGTACGGCGCGGCGTCCGCGGCACGTTGCGCACCGAGCCGCGCCCAGAAGAACGACATGAGCCGCACCATCCGCACGGCCCGGTCGAGCTCCGTTGCCGTCGGCGCACCTTCACCGTAAACGTCGAGCAGGTCGCGCCGCTGCGCGGCGCTGAAGTCGTTCATGCCGGCGAGCCCCGCGAGGTCGAGCAGCGGCGAGCTGCGCACCGCGTACTCGAAATCGACGAGCAGCAAGGCGCCGCCCGTGCGGCCTGCGTCCCCGCCCGGGCCGTCGTCGATAAAATTCGCCGCGGCGAGATCGTTGTGACAGAGCGCCACGGGCGGATGGCGGGCGTCGAATGCGCGCGCCAGCTCCAGCAGCTCGTCGCTCCACGCTGCGATCCGCACGCCGCCGGGACGCGTAGGCTCGGGAGAGACGCCCGACGAGAGCGCCGTGAGATAACCCCGCGAGATTTCCTCGGCCGCGTACGCGGGGATCCGCGCGTCGATACCGTGCAACGCTCGCAGCAGGCGCGCGGCACGCTCGAGGTTGCGCAGCCTGCGCGCATCCGCGGCGGTCCACGCAACGGCGCCCGCGCGATAAGTCGTGAGCAACGTGCCGTTCGCCGAGTCGACGGCCACGACGGTCGGTGCGAGCCCCGCGGCGGCCGCGGCGCGCATCGCCGTTGCCTCCGTCGCAACGTCGATCAATCCGGCCGTGCCCGGCGTCGGCAGACGCAGCACCCAGCGTTCCGCTCCGAGCACCACGAGGAAGCTCCGGCGGTTGATTCCGCCCTCGAGCGGAGTATGGCGTGCGCCCGCGAGCGCCTTCGCGTCGCGATCGGGCAGCAGCCGCCGCAGCGCCGCGAGGACCGCGTCGTCGGTGGTGGGCGTCACGCCACGAGCGCGGGTTGCGCGCGCCAGTCGCGATGCCAGCGATAGAAGCCGATGACGACCACGACGACGTAGAACACGTAGAGCGTCGCATACAGCGGTAAGCCGCGAGCGTGGGCAAGATAGGCGCTCAGGCCGTCGATCACGAACCAGTACACCCAATTCTCGAGCACCTTCTTCGCGACCATGTACGTGGTCACGAGCGACGCGACGGTGACCCAGGCATCCACGTACGGAAACTGCGCGGGGGTGTGGCTCATCGCCCACCCGAGCGCCGCGCTCGCGGCGAGCGTTGCGCCGATGGCTGCGGCATGCGTTGACGCGGGCCACGTGCACACCGGCAGCTCCGCGTCGTGGCCGGGACCGCGCCCCGCGCGCCATTGCAGCCAGCCATACACCGACATCGCGGTGTAGAAGATGTTCAACGCGGATTCTCCGTAGAGACGCGCTTCGTACAGCAGCGCCACCGACAACAGTGAGCTCATCAACCCTGCCAGCCAGCACAGAATGTTCTGGCGGATCGCGAGCACGAGATAGAGCACGCCGAACGCCACGGCGCCGGCCTCGAGCCACGAGACGCTGCGCAGCGCGTCGATCAACTCTACCGCCCCCTCCGCTGCTCCGTCTCGCGCAGCAAACGCGTCATCGCGCTAGCCGCGCCGCTCGAGCACCGGCGGCTCGGCGATCGGCAGATCCGCGTTCAAGAACTTCACCACGAGCGCCTGCGGACCGCCGCCGTCGAACGAGCGGCGCATCGCGGTCTCGAGCGCTGTCATCACGTCGCCGAGCTCGCCGCGCAGCTGCGTGCTGAGCTGGTTCACCACGACCTCGAGCCGCGCGTCGCCTTTGATCGCGTCGATGAAGCTCAGGATCTTCTCGATCGGCGCGCCTTGCAGCGGATACAGGCTCATTTCCACGGTGACTCGCACGGGTGCCTCCTCAGCGTCGATAACGCAGCGTGACGCCGTACTGGCGCGGGTCGCCGAGCCGCGTGTAGAGCTCGGGCGTGAAGTCGGGCGGCCGGTTGCCGAAGAAGAAACCGCGCACGAAGTACTCCTCGTCGAGCACGTTGCGGCCCCACACCTTCACGCTCCATGGGCCGAAGTCGCGGCCCACGGCGAGATTGAGCAGCGCGTAGCTCGGCGACTTGATGTCGTAGCTGTAGTCGTAGAAGAAGCCGTCCATGCCGCTCACGTCGGCGCGGCCCCACCAGCCGGATGGCGCGCGATATTCGCCGCCGAGCGAGAACGTGTAGTCGGGCGCGTGCGCTTGGGCGCGGCCCTCGAGCTCGGGGAAACGTGCGAACTCCTGGATCTCCGTGTGGAGCAGGCCCACGGCCGCGTTCATCGTCCAGCGGTCGGCCGGGCGCCAGTCGATCGTGGCCTCGAGACCGTGGTGCTCGCCGCGCTCCGCGTTCTCCGTCACGAGCAGAAACGTCGACGGGTCGCCGAGCGTGAGCTGCACCGGGATCTTGATCTGTTGATGCTCGCGCCGCGCGTAGAACACGCCAACGTCCACGTGGAGTCGATCGTCGGCCGACGTCGCGCGCCAGCCGCCCTCGAGGCTCGTGAGGCTCTCGGGCCCGAACTGGATCTCGTCCGGCGAGAAGTTGTCGATCGTGCTGAAGTCGGCCCCGGCGAGCGACACGTTGAAGCCGCCGCCCTTGTAGCCGCGCGCGAGCCTCAAGTACGTGGAGCGGCCGTGCTCGAGCCGCCACGCGAGCGCGAGCTCGCCGCCGTGCATGTCGTCGCTCGGCGCGAAGCGGTTACCTGCGGAGTCGGCGTAGTCGGCGTCGCGCCGTTCCGCGCGCAGACCGGCCGTGAGCTCGAGGCGGTCGTTGAGCGCGAAGCGCACTTGGCCGAATACGGCGACGTTGGTGGCGTCGTAGTCGCTGACCAGCGGGTTGTCGAGAATGACGCCGTCGAGATCGCCGTGGTCGAGGTGGTCGTTGCTCTCGGTCAAGTCGAGCGCGTAGACGCCCACGAGCCAGTCGCCCTTGCCGTTCGCGATCGCGCCCGGTTGCGACAGGAGCCGGAGCTCCTGGTTGTAGGTGCGGCGTTCGCGGTCGTTGGTGGTGATGAAGTCGTAGACGAACGGCGCCCAGTACGCCGGATTGCCCCAGTCCGCGTCGAAGCTGAACACGGCGTCGGTGTCGGCCACCCCCGTGATGCTCACGAGCTCGAGCCCGCCGAGCTCGGTGTCGACGCGCGCGGATGCGGCCACCGAGCGCTGCGCGTCGCGGCCCGGTTTGTCGGAGTACGTGCGCCAGCCGTTGTCGACGGCCCACGCGTCGTAGCCGTTGTCCACGTCCACGTAGAGCGCGGCGAAGTCGACGCTGGTCGCGTCGCCCGGCTGCCAGCGGAGCTTGCCGTGGGCGCCGAGCTCGTCGCGGTTGTAAGTATCGTCGCGGTGCAGGAACACGTTGTCGCGGAAGCCGTTGCTCTCGTACTTCTGCACCGACGCGCGGTACGCGAGCGTGTCGTTGAGCGGTCCGCCCACGGCCGCACCCACGGCGCGCGCGTCGTCGCCGCCCATCGTGGCCTCGAAGCGCCAGTCGGTGGCGTCGGTGGGCGGCATCGAGCGCATGTAGATGAGCCCGCCGAGCGCGTTGGCGCCGTAACGCGTGCCTTGAGGGCCGCGCAGCACCTCCACGCGCTCGATATCGAACAGCGTTCCGATGCTGCCGAGCCCCGAGAAGTCGATGTCGTCGACGATGAAGCCGAGCGACGGATTCGGCGAGCCCTCGTACTGCTCGAGCTCGCCCACGCCGCGCAGCTGGAAGTAGCGCGCGCGCGAGCCCTCGCCCGAGAGGTTCAAGTTGGGCACCTCCCGGATCAGCTCCTCGAAGTGCTGCACGCCGGTGGCCTGGATCTGCGCCGAGTCGAGCACGCTCACGCTCGTGGGCAACTGCTCGACGGTCTGCTGGCGGAAGTCGGCGGTGACGACGATCTCGTCGGGCGGCGGCGGCTGCGCCTGCGCCTGCGCCGCCGCGCCGGCGAGCAAAGCCGCGAGAGACGGCGGAAGTGCCGCAAGCCACTTGCGGCGGCTGAAACAACGAGCCATGTCGGATCTCCTCTGTGAGCGAGATCCGGTCTGTCTAGCGAGCGGGGAAGATCGGAAGCATCCCGTCCCTTCGCCGGTACTAACCGGATCAGGTTCAAAGGGTTGGTTGACCCTCAGGTCAACCTCTCAGGCCGTCGCCGGCCACCCCTCGGTCTGAAGTCGCGAGAATCATAGGACAAACGGCCGCGAGCGTGAAGCGCGATTGACCGGAGGCCCCAGCGGCTGCTGCAATCCGGGTCTCCTTTTCAGCCCACAGGACGTTCGCTTCGTGAGTGTGGAAGCCGGCATCGACGCGCTTCGTGCCGACCTGCGATCCGGGCGGCGAATCTACGTCGTCACGGCGGCGCTCTTTCTCGCGACGGCGATCGTCGGCTTCGGGCCCAACGCGGCCGCGATCTACTCGGGGCGGTATGCGGTCTCGCCGCTCGTGCATGTGCACGGCGCGCTGATGCTGTCGTGGCTCGTGTTGCTGCTCGCGCAGAGCGCGCTCGTGTCGACCGGCCGCGCGCAGCTGCACCGTACGCTCGGTAGGGTCTCGTTCGCGCTCGCGCCCGCGCTGGCGATCGTGATGATCGCCGCGTCGCTCGCGAGCTACCACCGTCAGCTTGCGGCGGGAAGACCGCCGGTGGTGCTCGGCAACGCGCTGCTCGCCGAGGCGTCGCTCGTGCTCCAGTTCGGCGTGCTCGTCACGTGGGCCCTGCTCGCGCGGGGCGCCGCGCCCGAGACGCACAAGCGCATGATGCTGATGGCCACGGTGCCGCTACTCTCGGCCGCCGCGGGGCGCATGCCGTGGCTGCCGTTCACCGCGGGCGCGTCGAGCGAGTTCGACAAGGTGGCGGTGCTCTACCCGCTACTGCTCGTGGCGCCGGCGATTCTCCACGACGCCGCGCGCTCGGGACGCGTGCACCGTGCGTACTTGATCGGGCTCGTGATCGTGCTCGCAGCGACGGTCGCGACGAACGAGCTCTGGAGCTCGCCGGCGTGGCACAACCTCGTGCGCTCCGCGCTCGGCTGACGAGAAAAATAGGGACAGGTTACTTTTTCGCCGACGCCTCTAAGCGCGTTTGCGAAGCAGTGGGCGCGAAAAAGTAACCTGTCCCTATTTTTCCAGGAGGCGGGGCATGAGCTCGGCGAGGTTGCAGGGGCGCGTGCGATAGTCGAGCTGCGGGGCGATGAGCTTGTCCCAGCCCGTGGCGCAGGCGTTCGCCGAGCCGGGCAGGCAGAAGACGTAGGTCGCGTTCGCGACACCGGCGAGGCAGCGGGACTGCAGGCTCGACGCTCCGATCTCCTCGTACGAGATCGTGCGGAACAGCTCGCCAAAGCCCTGGATCTCCTTGTCGAGCAGCGGCGCGATCGCTTCGGGCGTGCCGTCGCGGCCCGTGAGGCCCGTGCCGCCGGTGGTGATCACGATTTCGACGTGCGCGTCGGCGATCCACTTCGACACGATCGCGCGGATCGCGTAGACGTCGTCGCGCACGATCGCCTTCTCGGCGAGCTCGTGGCCCGCGTCGCGCAGCCGCTCCACGAGCAGCGCGCCCGATTTGTCCGTGGTCTCGGTACGCGTGTCCGACACCGTGAGCACGGCGATGTTGAGCGGCTTGAGCTGCCGCGTCGTGTCCAACGTCACGGCGGCGCGGCGCGCGACGTGGGCGCGACCGCGAGGTCGTGCGTCATGCGCAGCGCGTCCTCGCGGCCGGCGTAGTACGCGGGCCGGCGGCCCGCCTCGACGTAGCCGAGCCGCTCGTAGAAACGCCGCGCGTCGTCGTTGCCGGCACGGAGCTCGAGCCGCACGACGAAGATGCCGGCCGTGCGCGCGGACGCCTCGAGCCAGTCCACGAGCTGCTTGCCGATGCCCTGACGCTGATGGCCGGGCAGCACGGCCAGCAGGCTCAAGTGCGCGTGCTCGTCGTAAAACTCCATGATCGCGAAGCCCACGACCCGCCGCCGGTCGCGTGCGGCGAGCACCACGCACTCGCGGTTCTTGAGACAGTAGCCGATACGCCGCTCGTCCCACGACCACGGCAGGCCGTGCTCGACGACCTGACGCGACATGCTCGCCATCGTCGCGAGCTCGTCGGCGCGGGCCAACCCTAGGCGGACGTTCGTCATGGCTTGAGTATAGTTGCAACATGGCCGCACGGGCAGCACGACCTGGTAGACGAATCGCTTGCGTGCTGCTCGCCGCCGGCGGGTCGCGGCGGCTCGGGCGGCCTAAGCAGCTCGTGCGCCGGCGGGGACAGCCGTTGCTCGCGCGCGCGGTGGACGCGGCCCGCGGTGCCCTGCCCGACGCCGCGCTGATCGTCGTGCTCGGCGCCGGCGCGCTACGGCTGCGCGCCCTGCTCCGGCGCCGCGATAATGCCGCGCGACCCGTCCTCAACTCGGAATGGGCCGCCGGCCTCGCGGGTTCCCTCGCGCGCGGGCTCGCCGCGCTGCGAAGCGACGTGGACGCGGCGCTAGTCCTCCTCGCGGACCAGCCGAACGTGGACGCGGCCGCGCTGCGGCGCCTCCTCGCCGCGTGGCGCCGGCGCCCGTCGTACCCCGCCGCCGCCCGTTACCTCGGCCGCGCCGGCGTGCCGGCGATTCTTCCGCGCCGCTCGTGGCGCGCGCTGCGCGCGCTCGACGGCGACGCCGGCGCGCGGGCGCTGCTGCGCGGCGCCGCGGACGTCACGCTCGTCGACATGCCGGAGGCCGAGCTCGACGTCGACACGCCGGAGGACGCCGCGCGGCTCTGAAAGCCAACGCGCGCGATCCGAGACCGGCAACGCTAGCGGGCCGCGGGCTTCGTCGCGCAGTTCACCCAGCCCGTCTCGCCGCTCGCGTAGTGCTCCTTCTTCCAGATCGGCACGCGCTGCTTGGTCTCGTCGATGATGTAGCGGCACGCGTCGAACGCGGCGCCGCGGTGCGCCGAGCTCACGCCCACCCACACCGCGCAGTCGCCGATCGCGAGCTTGCCCACGCGGTGCTCGCAGCGCGCGGAGTCGATCGCGAACCGCGCGCGCGCCTCGGCGAGGATCTTCTCGCCCTCACGCTCGGCGATCGCCGCATGCGCCTCGTACTCGAGCGCTTGCACCGCCTCGCCTTCGTTGTGGTCGCGCACCCAGCCCTCGAACGTCACGCAAGCGCCGGCGGCGGCCGCGGTGAGCGTGCGCTTCAACGCGTCGGGATCGATCGGCGTGGAGACGATCTTGAAGCTCATCGCGCGCTCGCGCGGATCAGCCGCCCGCGACGGGCGGAAAGAACAGCACCTCGTCGCCGGCCTCGAGCCGCACGTCCCATGCGGCGAGCTCGTCGTTGACCGCCACCTTGCAGCGGGTCATCGCGTCGGCGAAGCCGTGGCGGCGCGCGAGCTCGGCGTAGAGCTCGGCCGCGGTGCGCGACTCGGTGACGAGCGACTCGGCGTCGCGCCCCGCGCGCTCGCGGAACGCCGCGAAGTAGCGGGCCGTGACCGTGATCCCCGCGCGTGCGCCGTCCGCGCTCATTTCCGGGCTCCGCGCGCGTGGTCGCCTGGCCTTTTGTAATCAGACTTTCCGCCCGCCTTGGCGAGCAGCGCAACCTCGCGAATCTCGATGCCATGCGTCAGCGCCTTGCACATGTCGTAGACCGTGAGCGCCGCGGTGGTGGCGCCGGTGAGGGCCTCCATCTCGACGCCGGTCTTGTGCGTGGCGCGCACCGAGCACTCGATCACCACCTCGTTGCCCTCGCCCCACTCGATCGCGATCTTGCAGTCCTCGAGCGCGATCGGATGGCAGAACGGGATCAGCTCGTGCGTGCGCTTCGCGGCCATGACGCCGGCGATGATCGCGGTGTCGAACACGGGCCCCTTCTTCGTGCGGAGCACGTCGCCGTCGCGCACCGTCACGTCGGGCGGGAACGCCACGACCGCGCGCGCCGTGGCAGTACGAATCGTGACGGCCTTGTCGCCGACGTCGACCATCGTGGGCCGATTCTTCGCGTCGACGTGCGTGAGCATCAGCCGCCCATCCTGTACATCTCGACGCGCGGCTCGGTCTTGTCGGCTTCGGCCGGCTTCTTCTCGAGCAGCTTGCCGCGGAGCTCGCTGTAGCGGTCCTGACGGTTGCGCCAGACGTTCTGCAGCATGCCCACGAGGTCGGCGTCGCTCGCGCCCGCGCGCAGCGGCGCGCGCAAGCTCGTGCCTTGCGCCGCGAACAGGCAGGTGTAGACGGTGCCGTCGGCGGACAGCCGCGCGCGCATGCAGTCGCCGCAGAACGGCGCGCTCACCGACGAGATAAAGCCGATCTCGCCCTTGCCGTCCTTGAACACGTAGCGCGTGGCGACCTCGCCGCGGTAGTTGCTGTCGCGCGGCTCCACCGGCCAGCGGGCCGCGATACGCGCGAGCAGCTCCTTCGACGGCACCACCTGCTCGGGGCGCCAGTGGTTCAACGTGCCAACGTCCATGTACTCGATGAAGCGCACGATCGTGTCCGTGCCGCGGAAGTGCTCGACGAGGTCGAGCACCGTGTGATCGTTTTTACCGCGCTCCACCACGGTGTTGACCTTGATCGGCCCGAAGCCCACGCGGCGGGCCGCGTCGATGCCCGCGAGCACCACGGCGAGGTTGCCGCGGCCGCCGTTCATCTGCTCGAACACGGCCTCGTCGAGGCTGTCGAGGCTCACGGTGAGGCGGCCCAATCCCGCGCGCTTGAGCTCCGCCGCGTGCTCCGCGAGCCGCGAGCCGTTGGTGGTGAGCGCCACGTCCTCGGCGCCGGCGAGCCCGGCCAACGCCGCCACGATCTCCGTGATGTCCTTGCGCAGCAGGGGCTCGCCGCCGGTGAGCCTGAGCTTGCGCACGCCGAGCTGCACGAAGATGCCGGCCACGCGCTTGATCTCGCCGGCCGTGAGCCAATGCGAGCGCGGCAAGAACTGGTGGTGCTCGCCGTAGTGCTCCTCGGGCATGCAATACGGGCACCGATAGTTGCAGCGATCGATCACCGAGATTCGGAGGTCGCGCAGGGGCCGGCCCACGCGATCCTTCACCGCGGCCTGCGATTGCCATTGAGCGACGCTGTGGGTTGTGGACATGTACGCGAGTTCGACTATCGACCGGCCGAGAAAGTGCCGAAGCCCCCGGCGCTATAGTAACCTACACCTGCAAGAACCCGTGGCCGCGCCGGCGCGGTTTACAGAACCGGGTGCAAGGAAGCGACCCGGACAGGCACAATGGGGATGCTTGCGGAGAACAACAACCGTGAATAGAACTCGACTGGACCCGCTCGGTTTCCGGGCCACCGAAGATGCCGCCGAAGCGCGCGGCGCGCCGAGCGCGCTCGATCGCTGGCTCGTCAACCAGATCACGAGCAAGCTCGGCGATTCGCCCGTCCGGCTCGCGCTCTGGAACGACCCCGACCTCCCCGCGCGCGACGGCACCGTCCGCCTGCGAATCCTCGACCGCCAAGCGCTCTGGCAGCTCCTGGTGAACCCGGATCTCCACTTCGGCGACCTCTACAGCGCGGGCCGGATCGAGGTCCGCGGCGACCTGCTGGTGCTCCTCCAGGAGGCGTACCGCTATACCACCGACAACACCACGATCGGCTCGCTGCTCAGGCGCGCCCGGCGTCTTGCGCCCGATCTGTCGGAGTCGAAGCGCAACATTCACCATCACTACGACCTCGGCAACGACTTCTACACGCTGTGGCTCGACCGCCAGGCGCTCCAATACACCTGCGCCTATTACGCCGATCCGGCGATGACCATCGAGCAGGCCCAGCAGGCGAAGATGCACCACGTCTGCCGCAAGCTCAGGCTCAAGCCCGGTGAAACCGTCGTCGAGGCGGGCAGCGGCTGGGGCGGGTTCGCGCTGTTCATGGCCGAGAACTACGGCGTGAACGTGCGCACGTTCAACATCTCGCGCGAGCAAGTGGCTTACGCGCGCGAGTGGTCCGCGCGGCGAGGCCTCACCGGCCGCGTCGAGTTCGTCGAGGACGACTACCGCAATCTCTCGGGCACTTTCGACGCGTTCGTGTCGATCGGCATGCTGGAGCACGTCGGCATCGGCAACTACCGCGACCTCGGCAAGCTCATGGCTCGCGCGATCGGCGCCAACGGCCGCGGGCTCGTGCACAGCATCGGCCGCGACGTCCCCGCCCAGCTCAATGCCTGGATCGACAAGCGCATCTTCCCCGGCGCTCAGCCGCCCACGATCCGCGAGATGATGGATCTCTTCGAGCCGAACGGGCTCTCGGTGCTCGACCTCGAGAACATCCGCCTGCACTACGCGCGCACGCTCGAGCACTGGCTCGAGCGCTACGAGGAGAGCATCGACAAGGTCACCGCGATGTTCGACGAGACGTTCGTGCGCGCATGGCGGCTCTATCTCGTGGGCTCCATCGCCGCGTTCCTCACGGGCAAGCTTCAGCTGTTCCAGGCAGTGTTCGCCCGGTCCGGCGCGAACAACGTGCCGTGGACGCGCGCGCATGTCTACGAGCCGCGCGGCTAGCGCGCATGTCGACGTTGCGCGCGGCTAGCGCGCCGGTCGTCACGGCCGCGGCGGGCGATTACGCGGAGAAGGTGGCTCGGCTCACGAGCACCTGGCAGCCGGGCAAAGGGCCGCTGCGGCTCGAGAAGCGGACGATCTCGAACCTGTTCCGCTACGAGCCGCGCGGCGCCGCCGCGCGGCGCATCTCGCTGCGCGACTTCAATCACGTGCTGGCCGTGCATCCCGCCTCGCGCACCGTGGAGGTCGAGGGGCTCACCACCTACGAGACCGTGGTCCGGGAGTGCCTCCGGCACGGCTTGCTGCCGCTCGTCGCGCCGGAGCTCAAGCACATCACCGTGGGCGGCGCCACCGTCGGCATCGGCATCGAGTCCACGTGCTTCCGTTACGGCTTCGTGCACGACGGCCTCATCGAAGCCGACGTGCTGCTGCCGAGCGGGCGGGTGGTCACCGCGCGCGCCGACAACGAGTACTCGGATCTGTTCGCCGGGCTGCCGAACTCCTACGGCACGCTCGGCTACATCCTCAGGGCCAAGATCGCGCTGCACCCGGCCGCTCCGTACGTGCACCTGCACATGCAGCGCTTCAACAAGATCCCGGAGTACTTGGACGCGATGGAGGCCGCCACGCGATCGCCCGATCTCGCGTTCGTGGAAGGACTGTTCTTCGAGGACAAACGCTTCTATCTGATGACGGGCAGGTTCGTCGAGCGCGCCGGCGAGATCGACGACATCGTCCGCAAGGACGTCTTCTACCGGCTCGTCGAGCGGCGCCGCGACATCTACTTGAGCACCTTCGACTACATCTTCCGCTACGACCCGGACTGGTTCTGGAACGTGCCCGAAACGGGCCCGTACAACGTCTTCCGCCGGTACGCGCCGGAGAGCTGGCGAAACTCCGCCTTCTACACGAAGTACGTCGCGACGAAGAAGAAGCTGCTGTCCTCGATCGGCTCGAGCGACGACGGCATGGAGCCCCTGATCCAGGACTGGGAGGTGCCGTGGTCGCACGGCGCCGAGCTCATCGAGTTCTGCTTGAGCAACGTACGGCTCGACGGCCGCCCGTGGGCGGCCGTGCCCATCAAGACGCCGCGCCGTCCCACGATCTATCCCATCACGCCGAACGAGCTGTATTTCAACCTCGGCTGCTATTGTCAGGTGCGCCGTGCGCCCGACAAGCCCCCTTTTCACTACACGAAGATCATGGACCGCAAGTGCTTCGAGCTCGGCGGCATCAAGATGCTGTACTCGTCGTCGTTCTTGAACGAGAGCGAGTTCGACGCGTTGTACAACGGCGCGGCCTACCGCGCGCTCAAAGAGAAGTACGACTCGGCCGGCGACGCCCAGACGCTCTACAAGAAGGTCGCGCTCAAGCCCACCTGACGCCCCTCCGCCATCCGGCGCTCGGTCTTGCTCGGTGTCTTTGTACTAGTATATTCTAGTACAATAGGACACTGTCATGAATATCGAGATCAACGTCAGCGCCGCCGAACCGGTCTACGAGCAGATCGTTCGGCAGATCCACGTGCTAGTCGAGCGCGGCGGCCTTGCGCCAGGCACTCCTCTACCGCCCGTGCGCCAGCTCGCGGCAGATCTCGAGTTGAACCCGAACACGGTGGCCCGCGCCTATCGGTTGCTCGAACAGCAGGGCGTCATCAAGACCGCGGGCCGCAAGGGCACCTTTGTCCGGCTCGACGCAGCCGACGAGGTCACTCGTCAAAAGACCGGGCGCGCGGAACGTCGAGTGCGGCATCTCGTCGAAACGCTGGTCGCCGACGGATTGTCGCGCCAGGAAATCGCCGAGCTGTTCTCGAGTACGTTGGCTCTCCGTAGCAAGAGGAAGCTGCAGCCATGACCGACTGGATTGACTTCGCGTGTTACGCCGTGTTCCTCGGCGCGTTGTATTTCGTCGTGGGCGGCGCCTTGTCGCGGCTTGGCTTTCTCGCTGTCCTCGAACGCAATCCCGAGTGGCTCGAGGCCCATCCGGATACTCGGGAGAGGCTGGCGCGCGCCGGCGGCGCTCGACTCCTTTCGTACGCGCTCGGAACGATCAGTCTCGCGCTCCTCACGGCGTGTCAGTTCCGACTATGGCCGGCGGCGCTTGCGGCACCGCGCTTCGAGCCTGCCCATTGGATGGTCCTCAAAGATTTGGCGACCGCGCTCACGCTGCCGCTGCTCGTCGCGTACGGGGTTGGGACGCTGCTCTTCTACCGCTGGCTGAGCACCGTGCCGCAACGCGAACGACGCGCGGCCACACTAACGCCGCGCGAGCTCGGCGATTTCGTGCCAACGAGCGTGCGCGTGCCGACCTACTTTGCGATCGCCGCCCATCTCGGCGCCTGGATCGGCGCCGGCGCGTGGCTGATTGCTTCGACGCCCGAGCGCTGGCTCGCGCAAGCGTCGCAGTTCTTCGGCGCGGCGCTTGCGTTCGCCGTTACGCACACAGTGTTCTTTTGGATCGCGCGTGCAACCGTGAGGCGGAGACCCGGTACGTTGGACCAGTTGTTCGGAGTCACTTTCAGGCAACGCCAGGTGCAGACGATCTTCGCATGCAATTGGCTGGTGATGGTCACGGGCACGCTGCGACTCCTCGGCGAGCTTCGCACCGAGGGCCACTTAGCACGAATCTCGCAGCTGGTCCTGGTCGTGGGGGTGCTGGCGCTATGCGTGATCGCTTCTTGGCCGCGGCGGCCTGCCGCCGGCACGGGTGCATCCGTGGCCGCTTGAGCCGCATCTAGCTCCCAGTCGGGGCCTTGATGCTGCTGTATGATGCGCGGCTCCCGATCCGTGCCGTCTGCAACATAACCGAATTCCGAGATAGCCCGTGGCAAGCAATTCGTTCTTCGCTGTCGCCGTCAACATCATGACCGCACCGGCCGAGGCATTCGCCGCGATCAAGGAACGGCCGCGGATCTTTCTGCCGCTGCTCCTGGTCATATGCACCATCGCCCTATCGCAGTATCTCTATGTGCAGCAGGTCGACCTCGGATGGCTGATCGAGCAGCAGATCCAGGCCAGCGGCCAGCAAATCAGCGACGCGGACCGGGCCCGCACCGTGGAGGCGGTGACGCGGCTGCCGAAGGCCGTCTACGGCGGAATCACCGCCGTGAGCACGGCGATCGTGCTGCCGGTCGTGTTCGCGATCCTCGCGCTGTACTACACGATCGTGTCGTTCGCGCGAGGCGACGGCGTCAAGTACAAGGAGTGGTTCTCGCTGCTCGTGCACTGTGCGCTCCCAACGCTGCTCGGCGTGATCGCGACCATCGTGCACCTGCTCGTCGCCGACGCGCGCTTCATGCCGCAGAACGAGATCAACCCGTTGTCGTTCGGCTCGCTGTTGAGCATCCATCCGGAGAAGGCGACAGCCGTCCAAACGATCCTGCTGTCGCTCGACCCCACGTCGCTCTGGGCGCTCGCGCTCTCCGTGCTCGGCTACCAAGCGTTCGCCAAGTCGTCGATCGTGAAAGCCGCCGCCGTCGTGCTCGGCCCGCTCGCCGTGATCGTGCTCGTCGCGAGCGCGATCGCGCTGCTCCGGTGATCCCGTGAACAAGCGTCTGCTCGTCATCCTCGGCATCATCCTGCTGGTGGTCGCGGTGCCGTTGCTGCAGGCGCGGCTCCGCGGCGGCAACATCGTGGAGGTGCAGGTCGAGAAGGTCGAGCCGCGGGTGATCCGCTCGTCGGTGCTCGCGTCGGGCCGGCTCGTGTACGAGCAAGAAGCGAAGCTCAGCAGCGAGGAGATCGGCAAGGTCACGCAGATCCACGTGCAGGAAGGCGACCACGTCACCCAGGGCCAGCTCGTGCTGCAGATCGACGATCAGCGCTTCCGCTCGGCCGTGGAGCAGAACGAAGCGGCGGCGCGCGTGCAGGAGATCGCGATTCAGCGCCAGCAGCTCCAGGTCGAGAACCTGCGAACCCAGTGGGAGCGCACCAAGGGCCTGCACGACCGGAAGCTCGTCGACGACGATCGCTTCGTCACGGCCACCAACAACCTCAAGATTGCCGAGGTCGACCTGAGCTCGAGCCGCGAGGGTTTGCAGCAGGTGCGCGCCCAGCTCGAGCAGGCGCGCGACCATCTCGCGAAGACGCGTACGTATTCGCCGATCGACGGGCTCGTGACGTCGGTGGACATCAAGGTCGGCGAGACGGCGATCTCGAGCTCCACCAACATCCCGGGCTCCACGCTGATGACGATCGCGAACCCCGACAGCATCCTCACCGAGGTGAGCGTCGACGAGGCGGACATCGCCGGCGTCGCGGTTGGGCAATCGGCCCGGGTTTACGCGATCGCCTACCCTGACACGCCGGTGGAGGGCACCGTGATGTCGATCGCCGTGGCCGCCAAGGTGGCGGAAGGTCAACAGGGCCGAAGCTTCGCGGTGAAGATCAAGCTCGGCAACACGAACGGCATCAAGCTTCGCTCAGGGATGTCGTGCCGCGCCGAGATCTTCTCCGACACGCGCGACGGAGTGCTCGCCGCGCCGATCCAAGCGATCCAGGTGGAAGAGGACATCGCGAGCGGCGAGACCAAGCGCCACGCGTTCGTCGAGCGCGGCGGCACGGCCGTGAGCGTGCCCGTCGAGGTCGGCCTGTCCGACGATTCGTATCAAGAGGTGACGACCGGCCTCAACCCGGGCGACACCGTGATCGTGGGTCCCGACCGCGTGCTGCGCGCGCTCGAGAACGGCGATCGCGTGAAGGTGCAGCAGAAGAACGGCCAGAAGGCCGAGTAACGCGCGATGGCCGTCATCGAGCTCGACGCAATCAGCAAGCACTACGTGATGGGCCAGCAGCTCATCAAGGCGGTGGACGCGCTCGACCTCACGATCGAGCACAACGAGTATGTGGTGTTCATCGGCTCGTCGGGCTCCGGCAAGTCGACGTTGATGAACATCATCGGCTGCCTGGACACGCCCACGTCGGGGCGCTACGTGCTCAACAGCCACGACGTGAGCGGCCTCTCCGAGAACCAGCTCGCCGACATCCGCAACCAGGAGATCGGCTTCATCTTCCAGAACTTCAACTTGCTGCCGCGCGCGTCGGCATTGAAGAACGTGATGCAGCCGCTGATCTACCGCGGCTTGAGCTTCCCCGACCGGCGCGCGGAGGCGGAGCGCGTGCTCGAGCGCGTGGGGCTCGGCGACCGCAGCGACCACTTGCCGAACCAGCTGTCGGGCGGCCAACGGCAGCGCGTGGCGATCGCCCGCGCGCTGGTCACGAGCCCGTCGATCCTGCTCGCCGACGAGCCCACCGGCAACCTCGACTCGCAGACGGCCACCGAGATCCTCGCGCTGTTCGACGAGCTGCACGCCGACGGCCAGACCATCGTGCTCGTGACCCACGAGCCCGACGTGGCGCAGCACGGCGAGCGCGTGGTGCGCTTGAAGGACGGCAAGATCGTCGAAGACTATGCCCAGCAGCCCCAGCGCTCCGCCCACTAATCGGGACCGGCTCCGCGCGCGGCAGAGCGCGGCCTTTCCGCTGTGGTTTGCGGCCAGCGAGGCCGTGCGCGCCGCGCTGGGCTCGATTCGGGCGCACGCGTTCCGCAGCTTTCTCACCGCGCTCGGCATCGTGATCGGCGTGGCGTCGGTGATCGCGATGGTGTCGATCATCCAGGGCTTGAGCTACTCGATCGGCCAGCAGTTCCAGGGGCTCGGCAGCAACGGCGTCACGGTGCAGTCCTACACCGCGCTCCAGGACGCGCTGCAGGGCCGGCGCAACCGCCTCACCGAGGAGGACCTCGAGCTCATCCGCTATCGCGTGAGCGGCATCCGCTCGATCACGCCGATCATGTACATCCCGAACGGCCAGGCCACGATCCGCTACGGCTCGCAGACCACCGTCGCGCAAGTGATCGGCACCACGTACACGTACCAGGACGTGGGCCAGTACTTCTCGCAGTTCGGCCGATTTCTGTCGGACAGCGACAACGACACGCGCCGCCGCGTGGCGGTGATCGGCGAGCAGACGCGCCAGGACCTGTCGCTGCCGGCGGACCCCGTGGGCGAGTTCGTCCAGATCCAGGGCGAGTGGCTCAAGATCGTGGGCCTGCTCGAGGCCAAGGGCGAGATCTTGGGCAACAGCCAGGACAACCGCGTGTTGATCCCGTACAGCACGATGACGGGCCTACAGAACCGCAACCGGCTCCCCGACATCGCGATCCAGCTCACCGTCGCCGACATGCGCGACATGGACAACGTGACGCAAACGATCGGCCGGCTGCTGCGCAACGCGCACAACCTGCCGAGGGATGCCGAGGACGACTTCAGGATCCAGACCGCGCAGCAGCTTCAGGACACGTTCGACTCGATCCTGAGCACCGTCACGGTGGTGATGGGCGGCATCGTGAGCATCTCGCTGCTCGTGGGCGGCATCGGCATCATGAACATCATGCTCGTGTCGGTCACCGAGCGAACGCGCGAGATCGGAATCTGCAAGGCAATCGGCGCGAAGCGCCATCACATCCTCATGCAGTTCCTGCTCGAGGCGATCGTGCTCTGCTTGCTCGGCGGAATCGTGGGGCTCGTGCTCGGCTACGGCATCGGCGCGATCGCCGCGTCGTTGATCCCGAACTTTCCCGACGCCTACACGCCGTGGTGGGCCGTGGCGCTTGCGCTCGGCTTCTCGGCCACGGTGGGGGTGGCATTCGGCATCCTGCCGGCGGCCAAGGCCGCGAATCTCGATCCGATCACGTCGTTGCGTTACGAGTAACGCTGCACTCCGGCGCGTCTCCGGAACGGCAGCCAAGCGAGACCAACCGCCAGCAGCGCCAACGTGCCCGGCTCCGGCACCGGCGTTGGGCCGTTGTAAATGAAAACCTGGCCCGGGCGGGCCGTCCCGACGAGGTCCGTGGTGGCCCCAACCGCGGCAGTGCGGCCGTCGAGCGCCACGCTCCAGCCATAGCGGTCGCCGCTGGTCCGCGCAACGTCGTCGATCTCCTGCAAGAAGTTGCCCGTGGCTGCGTCCCAGAGAAACCCGGCGCCTTGATCGTGCAGCGACGTCGCCGCTCCGAAGTTGCGAAACGGCGCGCTCGCGAGCACGTAGTCCTCGGACAACGCTACGTCGTTGCCGAGGAACTCGCCGTCGTCGACGACCGGCGTGGGAATCACGAGCGTGCTCAAGAGATCGAAGGTGAGCGCGTCGTAGAGGTACACCGCGCCGTTATGGAACCCGTTGATGTTTTCGTTGGGCGCGCCGATCGCGATGCGCGTGGACGACAGTGCAATCGAGTAGCCGAAGTTGTCGTTGTTGCCGAACACGTTGTTCAGCTCGGGCGTGGGGTTGAGAAACGTGTGCAGCAGGGCTCCGGTTAACGTATCGAACAGATACGCGGCGCCGGCGTTCAACGCCGCGGTATCGTCGTCGATCGTGGAGACGAGCGCGCGATTGCCGAATAGCGCCACGTCTTGACCGAACCGGTCGTTGCTCGCCGGCGTGGGATTGAGGAACGTCTGCAACAGCGCGCCGGTGAGCGCATCGAACAAATATGCGGCGCCGGCGCTCGAGGCGCCGCGATCCTCGCCGGTGGCGGAGATCAGCGCCTGGTTGCCGGACACCGCAACCGCATGTCCGAAGTTGTCCAGCGCGGTGGGCACCGGACCGGGATTCGGCAAGGTGAGTGTTCGAGCGCCCGTGGCCGCGTCGAAGACATAGGCCACGCCCGCGCTCGTGCCGCCCAGAGCGTCGGTCTGCGAAGCGACCACCGCCACGTTGCCCGACAACCCCACGGCGCCGCCGAACTGGTCGTTGGCCGCCGGCGTCGGGTTTTCCAGCGTGCTCAGCAAGGCGCCCGTGGCCGTGTCGTAGACATAGGCGCGGCCGCTCAACGAGCCGGTGGTGGAGTCGCCGGGCGCGCCGATCAGCGCCTTACCGCCCGAAATGGCCAGGGCGGTGCCGAAGATGTCGTTGTTGTCGGGGCTCGGATTGACGATGCCGCGCCCGAGGTCGAGCGGCACCGCGTGCGCCGTGGTGGCGAGCGAGAGCGCGGCCGCCAACGGAGCGAAGGACGAAAATCGAACGCGCATCGGAGGGTCCTCCCAGTTGCGCGCTCATGCTACGGAAGGATCACGCCGCGGCGTGTCATCACTTCTTACGACGGAGTTCTGCGGCTCGCGCCGAGAGCTATGCCCGGGCCGTGGCGGCGAGCGCTTCCTGCTCGAGCTTGGCCCACGAGTCGCGCAGCGTGACCGTGCGGTTGAACACCGGCGCTCCGGGCTTCGAGAGCACGCTGTCGGCGACGAAATAGCCGGAGCGCTCGAACTGAAACCGCTCGCCCGGCGCCGCTTCGGCCAACGCGGGCTCGAGCGCGGCGTTCACCGTGCGCAGCGACTCGGGGTTGAGCTCTTGCGCGAGATCGCCGCCGGGGAATGCGCTCTTGAACAACCGATCGTAGAGCCGCACGCGCGCGACGACCGCATGCTTCGCCGACACCCAGTGAATCGTGCCCTTGACCTTGCGGCCGCTGTCGTCGGAACCGCTGCGCGTGGCCGGGTCGTAGCTGCAGTGCAGCTGCGTGACCACGCCGCTCGCGTCCTTGACCACGCGCTCGCACTTCACGATGTAGCCGTAGCGCAAGCGGACCTCGCCGCCCGGCTTCAGCCGGTGGAACTTACCGGGCGCGTTCTCCATGAAGTCTTCGCGCTCGATCAGAATTGTGTTTGAAAACGGCACCTTACGTGAGCCGAGCTCGGGCTTGTTGGGGTGGTTCGCGGCGTCGAGCCACTCCTCTTGATCGGCCGGGTAATTGTCGATCACGAGCTTGAGCGGCTCGAGCACGGCGAAGCGCCGCTGCGCGGTCTCGTTCAGGTCTTCGCGGATGCAGCCTTCGAGCAGGCCGAGCTCCGCCACCTTCTCCTTCTTCGTGACACCGACGCGACGCACGAACTCCCGCATCGCCTCGGGCGTGTAGCCGCGGCGGCGGATGCCGGCGAGCGTCGGCATTCGAGGATCGTCCCAACCCTCGACGTGCTTCTCGTCGACGAGCTTCTTCAAGATGCGCTTGCTCATCACGGTGTACATCAAGTTCAAGCGCGAGAACTCGATCTGCCGCGGGCGGCTCGGTCCCTTCCAGAGATTGTCGAGAAACCAGTCGTAGAGCGGCCGGTGATCCTCGAACTCGAGCGTGCACAGCGAGTGGGTGGTGCCCTCGATCGCGTCCGACAGCGTGTGCGCGTAGTCGTACATCGGATAGATGCACCACTCCGTGCCGGTCTGCTGGTGCGCAACCTTGCGGATGCGATAGAGCGTGGGGTCGCGCAGGTTGATGTTCGGCGACGCCATGTCGATCTTGGCGCGCAGCACGCACTCGCCCTCGTCAAAGTCGCCGCGCCTCATGCCTTCGAGGAGCTTCAGGTTCTCCTCGACGCTGCGGTCCCGATACTGGTTGCCCTCGCCGGCCTCGGTGAGGGTGCCGCGCTGCGCGCGGATCTCGTCGGCGGTCGAGTGGTCCACGTATGCGAGACCCTTCTTCACGAGCTCGACGGCGCAGTCGTAGATCTTCGGAAAATAGTCCGACGCGTGCCGCAGGTTCGGGCCCCAGTCGAAGCCGAGCCAGCGCACGTCGCGCTTGATGCCTTCGACGAACTCCTCGTTCTCGCGCTCGGGGTTCGTGTCGTCGAAGCGGAGGAAGCAGCTGCCGTTGAATTCCTGCGCCACGCCGAAGTCGGTGCAGATCGCCAACGCGTGGCCGATGTGCAGGTAGCCGTTGGGCTCGGGCGGGAAGCGCGTCTGCACGCGGCCGCCGTTCTTACCGGCGGCGACCTCTTCCGTCACGATTTGACGGATGAAGTCGAGGCCGCGGGCGGGGTCGTCCTTGTGGTCGGGTTCCATGGGCGCGCATTGTCCATGATGGCGCTCACCGCGCGCAACGAAGCTTCGTTCGCCAAGATTGGCGGCGCCGCGGCGGGGATCTCGAACACCGCATCGATCCGACAGCCACGCGCCTCTCGCGACATAGGCAAGGTCTGCGAGCGGAGGCTCGTCAGCTCGCGGGGTCCCATAGCCCGAGGACGGCGATAAGACTACGCTCCACGTTACGCATCTCATCGTGCGTCAAGCGAGTGAGCGGGCCTTCGATCAGCCGCTTACGATCCAACGTACGCGGCTGCTCCGCCATCACCTGGCAGGCTTCAGCCAGGTCGTCGCGCGCACGAATCGTCACGTGCAGCGGCTCTTTGGAAGCGCGCACTTGGGTGGTGAGCGGCAGCACGACGATGGTAGGATCGCCTTGCGCAATCAAAAAATCCGCTTGAACGATCAGCACAGGACGGACCTTACCGGTCTCTGCGCCACGGTTCGGATTCAGATTCCCGAGCCAGATTTCGCCGCGGCGCATCAGCTCCTCTTCTTTTTCGACTTGCTGCGCTTCTTC
This sequence comes from Gammaproteobacteria bacterium, assembly GCA_036274615.1. Taxonomy (GTDB): domain Bacteria; phylum Pseudomonadota; class Gammaproteobacteria; order Steroidobacterales; family Rariloculaceae; genus FEN-1219. Next base: position 26,693 of record DASUFK010000001.1, read on the forward strand.
GCGCCGTATCTTGCTCGCGAATCGCTTAACCCTTCGGCGATATCGAGCGTCTCGTTGTCGAGCGGCAGGGCTTCCTCGGAGATGGCCGTGGCTTCCTCATCGCCGCGCGCGCGCGACGCGCGCGCAATCTCGCGCAAAAATCGGTCGCGATCGAGGCGCCGCAAGTAATCGACGATCGCGTCGCGTGCGATTTCGGACTTCGGGCGTTGGGATTGCTCGGCTTCGCGCGTCAGCCGCGCCTCTACGTCGTCCGGAAGCCGAATGCTGACGAGTGACATGACGGACCGCACTACGATCTGTAATACGTTCCACTTTATGACGACTATCGCATAGCAGCAAGCGCGAACCGGCTGCGGCGGACAGCCGCGGCATCCTCATACCGGCAGCGCTACATGCAGCTCGTGAGGCTCGTGATCCAGTCGCGCAGAAGCGTCACGCCCGCGGTGTCCTTCACGGTGGACGCGAGCGGCGGCATCTGGCTCGCGTCGCGCCGGTCGACCCGCGTCACGAGCACGGAGCGGTCGGGCGCGCCCGGCGCGATGATCCGCGCGTTCGCAAGCCCGAAGTCGCCGGCCTGCGGCACGGCGTCGCAAGCGGCGGTGCTGGTGAGCGCGGTCGAATAGCGCAAGTCGATCGACGACACCGTCGGTCCACCGGGCCGGTGGCATTGCGCACAGTTCGTGTGCAGGTAGGCGCGCGCGCGGTTCCCGAGCGGCGCCGTCGTGTCGAACGGGTCCGGCATCTTCGGCTGCAGCGCGGGATCGCCGAGGGGCGTGGGGAACATCAGGATACTGTCGAGCGTGCGGAGCTCGTTGGCCGTGCGGCCGGTGCTCGCGTACAGAAACTCGTGATTGAGCTGCGCGGTCTCGAGCCCGAGCGCGAAACCGGCCGCCGACGTGTGGCACGCGAGGCAGTCGTTGCCGCTTGGAAAGAACCAGCTCTGGCTGCCGATCGTCACGGACTTGCTGCCGGAGAGCAGCGTGGCGTCGGTGTGCTGCGCGTTCCACTCGTAGCTGTAGCCGGCCCAATCGCCGTCGGGATGGCGCATGAAGAGCCGCGTCTCGACCAAGTTGCCGTTCAGCCGGAAGTGCTTCATGAGCACGGTGCCGTTCGGGAACGCGAAGTCGCCGTCGGCACCCACGCCGATCGTGGTGCCGTTCGGGATCGCGAGCCAGCGCTCCTTCGTGGCGCCGTCGGACCAGAACGGCGCCGCGACGTCGTACGGGACGAGGCCCGACGCAGGCTGGCTCGGGTTCGCCGGATTCACGCAGCCGGTCGCGGACAGCTGTGTCGCCACGGGCGGCCCCGCCGGCGGCGCGCTGCCGCCGCCATCGACTATCTTGTACAGCGCACCGTCGGCCCCGCCGCTGCCGTAGCTGACGACATACAGCTCGCCGTCGTTACCCTGACCGAACGACGAGATCGCCAGGTTCGTGTCCAGAAGCTCCTGCGCCGTGAAGCCGCCGGTGCCGTTGTCGACGAGGCGCCAGATCTTGCCGCTCCCGAAGTCGCCGAACACGTACCGCCCAACGAGCGCCGGCAACGCCGAGCCACGGTAGACATACCCGCCCGTCACCGATTGTCCCTGATTCCGATCGTAGTCGTGCACGGGGTTCGTGAAGTCGCTGAGTTGTCGCGCAGCGCACGCCGCGCCCGGCGATGTGTAGGCGATCAAGCCCTCACGGCAGTTCCACCCATAGTTGCCGCCGCGGGAAACGCGGTCGATCTCCTCGCGCGCACTCTGGCCGACGTCGCCCACCCAGAGGTCGCCCGTGGGTGAATCGAAGCTCCAGCGCCACGGATTGCGGAGGCCGAACGCGTAGATCTCCGGGCAATCGTTCGCGTTCGCGCCCGCCGAGCACAACGGCCGATTGCCGCCCGCGAACGGATTGTCCGGCGGAATCGCATATGGCGTGCCGTGGTCCACGTCGATGCGCAACATGTCGCCGAGCATGTCCTTGGTGTTCTGCGCGTGCCCCTGCGGATCACCGCCCGAGCCGCCGTCGCCGAATCCGACATAGAGGAAGCCGTCCTTGGGACCGAACGCGATGTTGCCGCCCTTGTGGTTGTCGAATGGCTGGTTCAGCCGGAGGATGATCTCGCGGTTCACGGTATCGAGCGCGCCCCCGGAATTTACCCGGTAGCGCGCGATGTGCGACACCATCGGACTCCCTTCGGTCGTCGACAGGAACACTTGGCCGTTGGTTGCGAAGCTCGGGTGGAACGCCATACCGAGTAGGCCACCTTCGCCGTTCGAGTTCACCGTAAGCGTTGCGAACGTCGACGCCGTGCTCACGTTCGCCGTGTTGGCGAACACGCGCGCGGCGCCCGTCTTCTCGAGCACGAACCAACGCGAGTTGTCCCCCGGCGCCTGCAGCATCGCGACCGGCTGCGTGAACGTGAGATTCGGGAACACGCGCTGCAGGGCGATCGTCGTGCCCGCGTTGCCGCCACCCTTCGCCGGCGCGACGCAGGTGAGGTTCGACGGTCGCGCGTCGAGCCCGGCCGTTGGGCCGGGCGGCGGATTGTTCTGCGCGGGCGGGTCGTCCGACGAGTGGTGACAGGCCCCGGCGAGCGCGGAGCAGCCGATTAACGTCAGTCGAGCGATCGTACGCATGCACATCCCTTGCGGAAACCGTCCATCCTCATGCTGCCAATGCCGGAACGAAAAACAAGTGCGGACGCTGTCGGCTTTGACCGACAAATCGAGAGTTTTCCCGCCATCTGTGAAGCACGGCGGCCAACCGCGCCCGCCCGAGCGCTACTGCGCGCCTTCCACCGCCGCGCTCAGCGAGTCGAGCTTGAAGATGTAGCTGCGGCAG
>DASUFK010000002.1:0-12653 GCA_036274615.1 Gammaproteobacteria bacterium
CCCGGCTCGCCGCGCAGAAGTGTCTTGATCCGGACAGTTCTAGAAGTGGTGGTGTGCTAAAACTGCCCGAAACGGAGCCCAGACTCCGTGTGAGAAACCCCATGACAACCGAGATCAACGTCATTGCGAACTGCGACGACGCGGTGGTTTTCTGGATCGTCGACCAACCCATCGCGAATTGCTTCGGCTTCCAGCTCGAGCGCGAGCGCTCGCTCGCGGACGGCAGCGTGCAGCGCCTGGTGCTCGACAACCGCGTTGGCTTCGAGAAGGACAATCCCGCGCCCGGCGATCACAAGCCGTCCAGCCAGTGGCCCTTCCAGCGCTTCTGGTGGGCGGATCATTCGGTGAACTCCGGCGATCGCGTGCGGTACCGGGTGACCCCAATGGTTTTCAACGGCGGCCATCTCGTCGAGAAGATCGACGCGCGCAGCAGCTGGACGCCGTGGACCGAGCTGTCGGGCGACGCCGGCGATCACATGTCGGCGTTCTTCAACCGCGGGCTCGTGATCTCGCAGTTCATGGCTCGCTATCTCGAAAAGCTGCGCGTGGACAACGGCCTCGCTACGCGCGAGGACGCCCTCAAGCTGTTCAAGAAGAACCTCGACGATCACGAGCAGCCGATTCGCAAATTCCTGTCCGGTGCTCTGCGTGACCGCATGCTCGAGCTGCTGAAAACCGCGAAGACCGAGAAGCACCACGTGTACGGTGCGCTCTACGAGCTCGAGGACGATGAGCTGCTGACGGCACTCGAGGGCCTGAAATCGCGCGGTCACATCGTGCTCGCCAACGGCTCCATCACACCGAAGAAGGGAGAGTCGACCGCGGAGGCTCGCAAACGCGACCAAAACAAGGCGGGCCGCAAGCGTTTGCGCGACGCCGGTCTCGAGGTGATCAACCGGTTCATTTCCCCGGGCGCGCTCGGGCACAACAAGTTCCTCGTGCTGGCCAAGGGCACTGCGGCGGCGCCGAAGCCGTTCGCCGCGTGGACCGGCAGCACCAACTGGACCAAGACCGGGCTCTGCACGCAGATCAACAACGGTCTGCTGGTCGAGCACACGGCGGCCGCGAAGGAGTACTTCGCGCAGTGGCAGCGCCTGAAGGCCGCGAAGAGCGAGTTCCCCGCGGCGCTCGTAACGGCGAACAGCAAAGCGAAGAAGGTCACGGTCGGCAATTCCAAAATGGACATCTGGTTTACACGGGCGACCCAGAAAGTGGACCTTGCAGCGATCGACGACGTGATCAACGGCGCAAAGGAAGGCGTGCTGTTCTTGATGTTCCAGCCGGGCTCGGCCGGCACGCTCGGCACGATCCGCAAGAAGCTGAAGAGCCCCGGGAAGATGTACATCAAGGGCGTGGTCAGCACGCTGCCGGGCGACGGCGAAGACGAAGCGACGGTGTCGGTGCACGGCGAAACGAGCAGCAGCGTGTCGTTCGACGTCGTGCAGCCCGAGGGCATCTTGCGCCCATTCTCGAGCTGGGCGGCCACCGTCACGCGCAACGAGTTCCTGTTCGGTGCAGGGAAGATCGGGTTCGCGATCGTTCACTCGAAGTTGATCGTTGTGGACCCGTTCACCAAGCCCGTTGTGATCACGGGCAGCCACAATTTCTCTACCGCCGCGAGCGGCAAGAACGACGAGAATTTCGTGATCGTGCGCGGCAACACCGCGCTCGCGTGCGAGTACGGGGCGCACATCCTATCGGTGTACCAGCACTACCGATGGATGACTTTCGTGAACGCGAAGCAGAAGCAGGGGCAGAACCCGAAGGCGTTCCTGGACGAAGACGACAAGTGGCAGGCGGGGCAGCTTAAGGGGGCGTCGCGCAAAGAGTTGGATTTCTGGGTGCGCTGACGGCAGAGACCAGGGAGATTCGCCGGAGCGCGACCAACTCTCTCTACGACCGCGCCGCGAGCACGCCCACGCTCTGGTTCGAACGCGGCTACGCGGGCGTAGCGCATGGCACTCACCTTCAAACCGGCCCGTTTGAGGATACTGTTCAGCGTACCGGGAGCCAAGTCGCTCCCTGCGCCGGCCAATCTCGAGCTCTAGCGTTGCGCGCTACGGTTTCGCTCGGGCACGAGCTCTACTTCGCTCCGCGTGTTCGCGCGGGAACAACAGCTGGAGAGCTCTGCCGGTATATGAGCGATCCTCGGCCGAAATTTCCTCCGGCGTTCCCGATCGAATGATTTCCCCGCCGCGAGCACCGCCTTCGGGTCCCAAATCCACAATCCAATCCGCGGTTTTGATGACATCGAGATTGTGTTCGATCACGACGATGGTATTGCCCTGATCCCGGAGCTTGTACAACACCTCGAGCAGCTGGGCGATGTCGTGGAAGTGAAGGCCCGTCGTTGGCTCATCCAAGACATAGAGTGTCGAGCCCGTTGAGCGCTTCGACAGCTCCTTCGCCAGCTTCACGCGCTGCGCTTCGCCGCCCGACAGCGTCGTCGCGTTCTGGCCGAGCTCGATGTACGACAGCCCGACTGCCATCAACGTCTCGAGCTTGTGCGCCACCATCGGCACGTTGCGAAACAGCTCGAGCGCGTCTTCCACGGTGAGCTTCAACACCTCGGAGATGTTCTTCCCCTTGTACCGAATGTCGAGCGTCTCGCGGTTGAACCGCTTGCCGCCGCATGTATCGCACGGCACGTACACGTCCGGCAGAAAGTGCATCTCCACCTTGATCACGCCGTCGCCCTGGCACGTCTCGCAGCGGCCGCCCTTAACGTTGAACGAGAACCGCCCCGGCTCGTAACCGCGCGCCCGTGCCTCCGGCACCTGCGCGAACAGCTCGCGGATCGGCGTGAGCACGCCGCTGTACGTCGCCGGGTTCGACCGCGGCGTGCGCCCGATAGGGTCCTGCGAGATGTCGATCACGTAGTCGAAGTGCTGGAGGCCCTTTACCGACTTGTACGGCGCGGGCTCGTCGCCGCTGTTGTTGATGTACTTGTGCACGATCCGGTAGAGCGTGTCGTTCACGAGCGTGCTCTTGCCGGAGCCGGACACGCCGGTCACGCACGTCATCAATCCCACCGGGATCTGCACGTCGACGTTCTTCAGGTTGTTGCCCGACGCGCCGCGGATCTCGAGCAGGAGCTGCGGATCGAATTCGCGCCGCGCGGGCGGCAGCGGGATCTCGCGCTTCCCCGAAAGATACTGCCCCGTCAGCGACGACGGATTCTTCATGATCTCCGCGGGCGTGCCCGCAGCCACGATCTGCCCGCCGTGCACTCCGGCGCCCGGCCCCAGGTCCACGACGTGATCGGCCGCGAGGATCGCCTCGGTGTCGTGCTCCACCACGAGCACGGTGTTGCCGAGGTCGCGGAGGTTCGTCAACGTGTTCAAGAGCCGCTGGTTGTCGCGCTGGTGCAGCCCGATCGACGGCTCGTCCAGGATGTACATCACCCCGACGAGTCCCGACCCGATCTGCGACGCGAGCCGAATGCGCTGTGCCTCGCCGCCGCTCAACGTGTCGGCGGACCGATCGAGCGACAGATACTCGAGCCCCACGTCGCCCAAGAACTTCAGGCGATTGTGGATCTCCTTGACGATCTTCTCCGCGATCTCGCCGCGCCACCCGGCAAGCGACAGCCCGCCGAAGAACTCGAGCGCGGCGGACACCGACAGCGACGTGATCTCGTGCAACGGCCGCTCCTGCACAAATACATTCCGCGCCGCCGCGTTCAAGCGCGTGCCTCGGCACGACTCGCACGACTGCGTGCTCTGGTACTTCGTGAGCTCTTCGCGCACGGCGGTGCTCTCGGTCTCCGAGTAGCGCCGCTGCATGTTCGGAATGATGCCCTCGAACGCGTGCTGCCACGCCCACTTGTTGCCCTTCTTCTTGTTCTCGTACTTGAACTGGATCTTCTCCCCCTCGTTGCCGTAGAGCACGATCTTGCGAATCTTCTCCGGCAGAGAGTTCCACGGCTTTTGCACGTCGAACTTGTAGTGCTTCGCGAGGCCCGTGATCATCGTGAAGTAGAACGCGTTCTGATGATCCCAGCCGCGGATCGCGCCGCCGGCGAGCGACAGCGTGGGATTCGTCACCACGCGCGACGGATCGAAGAACATCCGCACGCCGAGCCCGTCGCAGTCCGGGCACGCGCCCGACGGGCTATTAAAGGAGAACAGCCGCGGCTCGAGCTCGGGGATGCTGTAGCCGCAGATCGGACACGCGAACTTGTTCGAGAATGCGAGCGGCGCTTTCTTCGGCGCGTCCATGAACGCGATCAGCGCCACGCCGTCGGCCAGTTTCAAGGCGGTCTCGAACGATTCGGCGAGCCGCAAGTCGATGTCCGGCTTCACGGACAAGCGGTCCACCACGATCTCGATGTCGTGCTTCTTGCGCGCGTCGAGCTTCGGCGGGTCGTCGAGCTCAACGATGTCGCCGTCGATGCGCGCGCGGAGAAACCCCTGCGTCTTGAGCTCGTTCAGCGTGGCGGTGTACTCGCCCTTGCGCGCCTTCACCACGGGCGCAAGCAGCATGATCTTGGTGCCGGCGGGCAGCGCCATCACGGCGTCCACCATCTGCGATACGTTCTGCGCCTCCAGCGGCGCCCCATGGTCGGGACAACGCGGGATGCCGGCGCGCGCGTACAGCAACCTTAGATAGTCGTAGATCTCCGTGACGGTGCCGACGGTGGACCGCGGGTTGTGCGACGTCGACTTCTGCTCGATCGAGATCGCGGGGGAGAGGCCCTCGATGTGGTCGACGTCGGGCTTCTCCATCATCGACAGGAACTGCCGCGCGTACGCGGACAGGCTCTCGACGTAGCGGCGCTGCCCCTCGGCGTAGAGCGTGTCGAACGCGAGCGACGACTTGCCCGAGCCCGAGAGGCCCGTGAGCACCACGAGCTTGTCGCGCGGCAGGTCGAGGTCGATATTCTTCAAGTTGTGGGTCCGCGCGCCGCGGATCTGGATCTTGTTGAGCGACATGGGGTTCGGGTGCCTCGGCTTCGAGGGAAAAGGGCGAACTGAAAACTATACGACCGCGGTCAAGCCCGCCGCAAAGCGGCGGACGACGGACGCGGAGGAGCGTGCCTGGCCGGCGTGTCAGGAGTTGTCATGTTTGAGGCGAGATGGCGGCGCGCGTGGCAGGGTTCAACGGACCCGTCCAAATCGCGATTCCGGAATACTGGCTGGTGGACGCGCGCGGCAAGCGTCTCACCCGCTACCGCGATCCCGGCGCCGGCGGCTATCTTCGTGTGGACGAGCCGGACTTTGGCGTGCCCGTCGCGATTCCCGGCGTGGAAGGCGCCACCGTCGCGGTCGCGGCGTTGTTCGCCGACTGAGCGGTCTCCGGGCATCTGCAACGAGGGTGTAGAGCGGAGCTCGTCCCCGCGGAGATCGTCAGGGTGGCCGACGGCGTCGCTGCACGCCGGTGTAGTTCCAGAACCCCGGCTCCCGTGCACCACCGGGCGACGGTTTGCAATAGCTCGATCGCCGGACGCGCCGGCGGCCGGCCGCCGCCACCATACGGCTTTGATCCGCCCGTCGCGGCAACAAGGAGCTCGCATGAAGACCGCCTCGCTTCCCGCTGCCCTGGCGCTGTGTCTCGCCCTGTGTCTGTCGAGCCTGCCGAGCTTCGCAGAGGAGAGCCGGTTCGTGGGCACCTGGGTGCTCGACGCGGCGAAGTCCAACGCTCCGGCCGCTTCGGGTACCGCCACGCTCGTGATCAGCGACCTGGGCGGCGGCAAGTACAAGTCCGTGAGCGACACCACGGTCGCCGGTCAAACGGCGCACTCGGAGATTACCTTCGCGATCGACGGCAAGGACTATGTCGCGGAGACGACTCCCGCGATGCCCGGCGGCCTCCAGGTGGTGCAGTCGTTCGAGAAGGCGGGGGACGGCTACAAGCAGACGCTGAAGGTCAGCGGCCAGCTGGTTGCGACCACGGTCGCCACGGTCTCCGCCGATGGCAAGACTCTGACGCTCACGGCGACTCCCGCGGGCGCGCCGGCTTCCACCGCGCTCGTCTTCGCGCGGAGGTAACGCCACTGCGCAAGCGGCGGCGCAGCGTTCGGCTCGCCCGCCCAGGTAACAGCTACGCGCGAGACGCGGCAGCACTTGAGATAGGGAGCGCAAAGGGGACAGATCTTGAGACGTGACGTGTCCTTCGCAAAAGGTTCGCTGTTCTGCGCGCTACTGATCGCCGCGAGCTGCGCGCACGCGCAGGCGCGCCCACCCGCCGGTGTAGGCGGCCCGTCGCCCGGTGTTACATACCCGCCACCACGCTTCATGACGCTGGAGGGGCGGCTCACCGGAGATAGTGTGTGGCAGCTTTGGAGGGTTGCGGTTCAACGTACTTCTCTACGATCCCGTAGTGCACGACGGGTGTCGTTACGACGGCGCCGGCGCCCTCGGCGCCGGTGTGACGATCAGTCGGCTGGCGGGGCTGCTTCAAGAAAAACAGCATCTACGAGTGAAGTGTTTCGCGGCCGGTGGCCTATAGCGAGCTCGCGTCGCTCTTGGAATCGTGTATACGACGGCCGGCTAGGCGGATTTCGCCGGCGCGGAGCCCGCGGCACCCCGCGCGTCGCCGCGCCGCCCGCGCACCAGCTCGCCGAGCTTGATGCTCCACACGAAGAACAGCGGAATGAAGAGCACCGCGATGAACGTGGCCGCCAGCATCCCGCCGATCACTCCCGTGCCAATCGAGTGCCGGCTCGCGGCGCCCGCGCCGGTGGACAACGCCAACGGCGCCACGCCGAGGATGAACGCGAGCGACGTCATCACGATCGGCCGGAAGCGCAGCCGCGCCGCCTCCACCGCGGCCTCGCGCAGCGGCTTGCCGTCGCGGTGCAGGTGCGCCGCGAACTCCACGATCAGGATCGCGTTCTTCGCGGCGAGCCCCACGAGCGTCACGAGCCCGATTTGTAGATACAGGTCGTTGTAGATCCCGCGCAGCCACACGGCGAGAAACGCGCCGAACACGGCGAACGGCACGGCGAGGATCACGGCGAGCGGCAGCGTGAGCCGCTCGTACTGCGCCGCGAGGATCAGGAACACCATGAGCACTGCGAGCCCGAAGATCGCGAGCGTGTTCTGGCCGCTCGTCTTCTCCTGGTACGACTGGCCCGACCACGCGAGCGAGTAGCCCTCGGGCAACGTGGCCGCGGCCACCTCTTCCATCGCCGCCATGCCCTGACCGGAGCTGTAGCCCGGCGCCGGGCTGCCGAAGAGCCGCGCGGACGGGAACAGGTTGAACCGCTCCACCACGTCGGGCCCGGTGACCTCGGCGACGTTGGCGAGCGCCGTGAGCGGCACCATCGAGCCGTCGGCCGAGCGCACATGGATGTTGCGCACGTCCTCGGGATGCGCGCGAAACTCGCCCTCCGACTGCATCAGCACGCGAAAGACGCGGCCGTCGCGATTGAAGTCGTTGACGTAAAGCGCGCCGAACGTGCTCTGGAGCGTGACGTTCACGTCGTCGATGCTCACGCGCAGCAGCTTCGCCTTCTCGAGGTCGAGGTCGATGCTCACGCGAGGCACCTCGGCGGAATACGACGTCTGCACGCCCGCGAGCTCCTTGCGCTGCGAGGCCGCCGCGATGAACTGCTGCGTGACCTGCTCGAGCGCGCGGTAGTCGTTGTTGCGCGCCTGGATGAAGCCCTCGTAGCCGCCGGTGTTCGACATGCCTTCCACCACGGGCGGCGACGCCATGAAGATGAACGCGTCCTTCACGCCCATGCCGGCGCCGAAGAGGGCGCCCGCCACGGCGTCCGCGCGCAGCTGCGGCTCGTGCCGCTCGGACCAGTCCTTGAGCAGCACGAACGCGACGCCTGCGTTGGTGCGCTGGCCGTTGATGTTCACGTCGAAGCCGGTGACGGTGATGTCGTCCGCGTAGGCCGGATGCGCGAACACCGCCTCGTCGAACTGCGCGAGCGCGGCGCTCGTGCGCTGCAGCGACGAAGCCGGCGGCAGCGCCGCGATCGCGATCACGTAGCCCTGGTCCTCCTCCGGCGCGAGCGCGCTCGGGATGCTGCGATCGAGCAGCCAGGTGGCGGCGCCCATCAGCACGAGCGCCGCCACGGCCACGACGCCGTGCCGCATCGTCCATGCCACGCCGCGTGTGTACCAGTCCGTGAGCTTGAGGAACGCCCGGTCGAAGTGCGCGAGCAGGCCGCTCGGCTCTTCCCCGCCCACCCTGAGCAGCCGCGCGCACATCGCGGGCGTGAGCGTGAGCGCCACGAAGCCGGAGATCGTGACCGAGACGGCGATCGTGATCGCGAACTGCCGGTACATCTCGCCGATCAGGCCGCCGAGAAACGCCACGGGCAGGAACACGGCGTTCAACACGAGCACGATCGCGATCACCGGCCGGCTCACCTCGGCCATCGCGCGGCGCGTGGCCTCGCGGGGGTCCACGTGCTCGGCGCGCATGTGGCGCTCCACGTTCTCGAGCACCACGATCGCGTCGTCCACTACGATGCCGATCGCGAGCACCATGCCGAATAGAGTCAACGAATTGATCGAGAAGCCGAGCAGGTACATGCCGGCGAACGTGCCCACCAGCGACACCGGCACCGCCACCGACGGGATCATCGTGGCGCGCAGGTTGTAGAGGAACAGCCACACCACGAAGAACACGAGCACGAGCGCCTCGAAGAAGGTGTATGCCACCTCGCGCATCGACACGCGCACGTAGTTGCTGATGTCGTACGGGATGGCCCAGCGCATGCCGGCGGGGAATTTCGCGCCGAGCTCGTCCATCTTCTTGTAGACCGCCGCCGCGGTCTCGAGCGCGTTGGCGTTCGGCGCGAGCATCAGCGCGGCGCCGATGGTGGGCTTGCCCTGACGCGTAAGCGTGAACGAGTAGTCGCGTGCGCCGAGCTCCACGCGCGCCACATCCTTGAGCCGCACCACCTGGCCCGAGTCGCCGGTCTTGAGCACGATGCGCTCGAACTGCGCGGGATCGGTGAGCCGCGCCTGCGTGGTCACCGACAGCGTGAGGTCCACGCGTTCCACGATGGGCTCGTCGCCGAGCCGGCCGGCGGCCGACTGGTTGTTCTGCTCGCGCACCGCGGCCACCACGTCCGCCGGGGTTAGACCCAGCTCCGCGAGCCGGTCGGGCTTGAGCCAGATGCGGATCGCGTAGTCGCGGCCGCCGAACACTTGCACGTTGCCCACGCCCTTGATGCGGCGCAGCTCGTCGATCACGTTGAGCGACGCGTAGTTCGACACGAACAGCGGGTCGTAGCGGCCGTCGGGCGAGTCGAAGGTGACGATCTGGAGGAAGCTCGGCAGCGACTTGGCCACCGTCACCCCTTGGCGCCGCACTTCCTCGGGCAGGAGCTGCAACGCGCTCTGCACGCGGTTCTGCACGTCGATGACCGCGATGTCGGGATCGGTGCCCACGGCGAAGGTGATCGCGATCTCGAGCAACCCGCTCGACGAGCTGCCCGAGCGCATGTAGAGCATGTTCTCGACGCCGTTCAACGCCTGCTCGAGCGGCGTGGCCACGGTCTCGGCGATCACGTCGGCGCTCGCGCCCGGATACACCGTGGACACGCCGATCTGCGGCGGCGCGATGTTCGGATACATCGCCACCGGCAGCATGCGGAACGCCGCGATGCCGGCGATCACGATGAACGCCGAGACCACCGTCGCGAACAACGGCCGGTCGATGAAGTAGTTCGAGATCACGGAGCGTTGCCCGTGGCGCTCACCGCGGGCGCCGGCGCGCCGTCCGCGGCGAGCAGCGTCGCCTCCACGACCGCGCCGGGCTGCATCTTCAAGATTCCGTCGACCACCACGCGGTCGCCGGCGGCGAGGCCGCTCACCACGGCCACGTCGTTGCCCGCGCTCGTGCCGAGCTGCACCGGACGCGGCGCCGCCGCGCTGTCGGGCCCGATCACCCACACGAACGCACCTTGCGCGCCGCGCATGACGGAACGCTTCGGGATCACCAGCGTGTCGCGCAGCGCTACGCCTTCGATGCTCGCGCGCACGATGCGGCCCGGCGTGAGCCGCGTCTCGCGGTTGTCGAGCACGGCTCGCACGGCCACCGTGCCGGTGGCGTCGTCGACGCGCGGCGAGATGAACTCGATCGCGGCGCGCGGCGCGAGCGTGGCGCCGGCCACGTCGACGACGCGAACGCCGACCGCGTCGCCTTGCTGCGCGATCGCCTTGCGGAGCAGCGCGGCGTCGCCGTCGGCGAGCGCGAAGTCCACGTACAGCCGGTCGATCTGCACGATGTAGGTGAGCAAGCTCGAGTCGTCGCCGGCGGTGACGAGGCTGCCCTCGGAGCGCACCTCGCGGCTCGTGACGCCGTCGATCGGTGCGCGCACGTCGGTGTACGACAGGTTGAGCTCGGCGCTGCGCAGCGCGGCTTCGGCCGCGGCGACCGCGGCTTGGCTCGTCTCGTAGGCGGCGACAGCGTTGTCGCGGTCGCGCAGGCTCGCGAGCTTCTGCTCGTAGAGCGGCAGGATGCGGTCGCGCTCGCGCGTGGCTTGCTGAAAGCTCGCGCGCTGCACGCCCAGGTCGGCGCGCGCCCGCGCGGCCGCGGCGCGGAACGGATCGGGGTCGATGCGGAACAAGAGGTCGCCGGCCTTGACGGGCTCGCCCTCCGCGTAGCGGCGCTCGAGCAAGATTCCGGATACGCGCGAGCGCACCTCCACCTCGCGCACGCCGCGCAGCTGCGCCGGGTACTCGAGCGTGAGCGCGAGCTCGCGCGGCTGCACTTCCACCGCCGCCACGGGTGTAGGAGGCGGCGCGGGCGGCTGCTGCGGCGCGTTGCCCTTACAGGCGGCCAGCGCAACGAAGGCCAGCGCAACAAACGTGATGGCGACGGAACGCGCCGTGGCGCCCGCGTATTCGATGTTCGGCACGGTATCCAAGCTCCATTTGGCGCCACGCGGACGCGGTGCGCGCTCCGGAAGGCGTCATTGTAACGACGTTCGAGCCGCGTCGAAATCGACAGCGCGCCCGCGGCGCTTGAAAAAAGGGTGCGGCGTGCGCGCGGACAGCGACCTGGCGCAGCTTGCGGGTGCTACGTGTCAGAAGTTGTCATGTTTGGGGAGACACCCGGCTCGCCGCGCGGCCCATCGCTCGATGCGCAACGGCGTGCCGTCAGCTGCGCTTCGGCCGCCGCACGGCGCGCACCTTGCCGCTCGCGCCGCCGCCGCAGTAGAACCGGTCGCCGCCGTCGGCCTCGAGCCCCGACACCCCGGCCCCGGCCGGCATGGCGAGCCGCTCGAGGACTTTGCCGGTGCGCGGATCGATGCGGCGCAGCTCGCTGTCGTCGCCTTCCCAGGTGGCGTGCCACAGCTCCTCGTCCACCCAGGTGACACCCGTGACCATGCGATTCGACTCGAGCGTACGGAGCACGGCGCCCGTGTCCGGATCGACTTGGTGGATCTTGCGCGCGCGGTACTCGCCTACCCACAGCGTGCCCTCCGCCCAAGCGAGCCCCGAGTCGCCGCCGTTGCCGGGAGCCGGAATCGTGGCGAGCACGCGGCCGGTCTTCGCGTCGATCTTCTGGATGCGGCTCTCGGCGATCTGGTAGAGGTGCCGGCCGTCGAATGCCGTACCCGCGTGCGCGGGCACGTCGATCGAGCGCGTCAGGGCACCGCTCGACGGATCGAGCGCGTTCAACTTGTTCCCGGAGGCGAACCACACGTGCCCGCCGTCGAAGGTCACGCCGTTGACCTTGTCCACGCCCGGGAAGGGGCCGTACTCGCGGACGATGCGGGCCGAGCGCTTCATGGGCTCATGTTAATCGGCCGGCAGCGGGCCCGGGAGTAACAACGCCGTCGTGAATCCCGGCAGCGGCGGCGCGAGCCAGCGCTGCGCGCGGCCGCGGCCATACGACTGGACCTTGCCGGCCGCCGCGAGCGAGTCGAGCGCGCGCTGTACGGTGCGCTGGCTTGCGCCGAGCACGAGCGCGAGCGCCGAGCTCGACCAGTGCTCGCCGTCCGCGAGGAACGCGAGCACGGCCGCGTCCGCGCCCTCCACCGGGGGCGCGAGAACCGCGACGTTGCGCTCGTCGCGCGCTTCCAGCGCGAATCCGCGCGGCGTCGTGCGCACGTGCGCGAGCGGGCGCAGCGCCGCGCGCAGCCGCCCGATCTCCACGCGCAGCCGCGCGCGATACGACTCATCGGCTCGCTTGGCGCGGAATGCGCGCGCCACGAGTGCGTCGCGCGTCGCCTCGCCGGGCCAACCTTCGGCGAGCGTGCGCACGAGCGTGAAGAGCACCGGGCGGCGCGCGAGCGAGATCACGCTGCGACCAGCGCGCACGGTGTAGCGACACGCGTCCACGACGAGCGCGTTCGAAGCGAGCAGCGCTTCCACGTCCTCGAGCAGCAGGAGCTTCTCCTCGCCGCGCCCCACGAGCCGCGCGGCCGGCGCCCGCAGCGCGCGCGCTGCACTCTCGACCTCGGCGTGGAGCGCGGGGATGTTCGCCTCGCGCGCGGCGCGCTCGGCGCGCGCGAGCGCTACCCGAGCCTGGCTCGTGCGCAGACGGCGCAGCGCGATGCCCGCTACCACGAGCTCGTGCGCGGCTTTCGACGCCGGCGGCAACGGCGCCGGATCGAGCTCGGCGAGCGAGCGCTCGGCCGCGTCAACGCGACCGATCAGCACCAGCCGCCGGATCTCGAGCTGGCGCGCGTGCGCCGCGTTCACCCGGTCGCCGTGCGCTTCGAGCGTCGCGCGCGC
>DASUFK010000003.1:0-10048 GCA_036274615.1 Gammaproteobacteria bacterium
ACGGCGTTCGACACCGCCGCGATCACCGGCTTGTGGCTCGTCTCGCCGGCGCCGTAGTGCGGCAGGTCCGGACGATTCGGGTTCGGGTCGCCGTTCACGAGCACCACGTCGATCGTCTCCGGCGTGTCGGAATGCCGTAGCGACGGGTGCGTGGCCCAGTCGACGCTCGTGACCTTCTCGTCGTCGAACTGCACCTCTTCCCAGAGCGCGCGACTCAACCCGTGCAGCATGCCGCACTCGATCGTGTGCTGGAGACCCATCGGGTTGATGGCCAAGCCGCAGTCGTGCGCGCAGACGAAGCGCTTCACCCACACGCGGCCGGTGTCGCGATTGACCTCCACGTCGGCGATCAGCGTCACGATCGTGTTGCCGCGATAGGTGTACGCGAGGCCGCGTCCGGTGGCGATCGTGCCGCGGCCGCGCGCGGCCGCCTTCGGCGCCGGCCGCGGCTCCCAGCCGTATTTGTCGAGCGCCGCCTTCATCACCGCGAGCGAGCGCGCCTTGCGGAACACGTTGTCCTCGGTGCTCGCCTCGATCAAATCCAGCCGGAACTGCGCGGGGTCCTTGCGCGCCGCCGCCGCGAGCTCGTCCACGAACGACTCGAACGCGAACGTGACCTGCGGCCCGTTCGGGTCGCGCAGGTTGCCGGTGCGGAGCGGCGTCTCCCAGACCAACGGCAGCGCCACGACGCTCGCCGCGAGCCGCTGATTCGGGATGCCGTACTTGATCGACGGCGTCTCGGCGCCGCCGGCCGACGGCCGCTCGCGCCGCTTGCCCATGAGCTGCGAGATCAGCACCGTGTCAGGCTCGTTGTAGCCGAGATGGTTGTGGTCGACGGCGCGCGCGTCGTAGTCGAGCGCCGTCAAGCGGCCCTGCGCGTCGAGACCGCCGCGCAGCTTGAACGTGTACGCCGGGCCCTTCGTGTCCCAGGCCGTCTCCTCGTGCCGCATCCACTGCACGCGCACCGGACGGCCGAGCTCGCGCGCGAGATACGCGGCCTCGAAGCCCACGTCGTCCGCGGCCGTGCGGCCGTAGACTTGCGGACCGTCCATGTACACCACGCGCACGTTCTCGCGCGGCATGCTCAGAAACTGCGCCACGCCGTTGCGCAACCCGTACGACTTCATGTCGTTCGAGTAGATCGTCATCTGGCCGTTCGACGGATCGGCCAACGCGTGCGCCGGGCCGATCGCGGTGTGGCCCTGGAACGGCACCTCGTAGCTCGCCTCGAGCACGCGCGCGGCGCTCGCGAGCGCGGCGCTCGGGTCGCCGACCGTGCGCGGCTCGTCGCTCGACGTGGGCGTGGCGCCGCGGATGTAGTCGAACAGCTTCTCCGACGACGGGAACGGCTTCTGCGCCGGCGGCGTCCACTCCGCTTTCAACGCGCGCGACGCATTGATCGCCTGCTCTTCGCGCTCGCAGACCACGGCGAGATAATTACCGCTGCGCACCACGCGCACGAATCCGGGCATGCCCGACACCGACGACTCGTCCACGCTCTTCAGCGTGGCGCCCGCCACCGGCGGCCGCACGTTGCGCGCGTGCACCATGCCCGGCACCTTCACGTCGACCGCCCAGGTGAGCGAGCCGTCCACCTTGCCCGGAATGTCGTAGCGCGGGATCGACTGGCCGATCACGCGCAGGTCCTGCACGTTCTTCACCGCGGCGGTGCCTGTGGTCGCGTCGACGTTGCGCCCCGTGAGCGCCACGTCGAAGCGCTTGCCGCCGACGAGCTCGGCGTAGGTCACGGCCTTCGACGGATCGGTTTTCGCAACGATCCGCGCGTTGCTCACCGTGAGGTCTGCGACGGGCGTCTGCAATTTCCGCGAGCCCAAGTCGAGCAGCACGCGGCGCGCTTCGGCCGCGACGCGGCGCATCGGCCAGCCGTCGCGCTCGATGGCGTCGGAGCCGCCCGAGCCGCCCTGGTCGGGTGTGATGTCGGTGCTGCCCATCACGAGGCTCGTCTTGTCGTAGGCGATGTCGAGCTCGTCGCTCATCATCTGGCGGAACGCGGTGCCGGTGCCTTGGCCGCCGTCGGTCTTGCCGACGTAGAACGTGGCGGTGTTGTCCGGGTGGATCACGATCCAGGTGTCGAGCTTCAAGAAGTCGCGGTCCGGATAGGGACCCGCGTTCACGGCCTGCGCGAGCGCGCGGCCGCCGGGCACGGCCTCGATCGCGAGGGTCAAGACCAGCGCGCCCGATCCCGCGAGGAAGCCGCGGCGCGAAGTGGACGGATTGGCGCTGCGCAGCGCCCGCTCGATCGCGGCCGGGAGGTTCAGTGCGGTGCTCATGCGGGCTCTCCCGTCGGCGCGACGTCGAGCTCGGCCTTCGCGCCGCCGCGCACCACGCGCTTGATCGCCGCCTGGATCCGGTAGTAGGTCATGCAGCGGCAGAGCGCGCCTTCCATGCCGTCGCGGATCTCGGCGTCGGTGGGATTCTTGTTGCGGTCGAGCAGCGCCTTGGCGGTCATGATCTGACCGTTCTGGCAGTAGCCGCACTGCGGCACCTGCTCGTCGATCCACGCCTGCTGGATCGGGTGCAGCTTGCCGTTTTGCGACAGGCCTTCGAGCGTGGTGATCGCGCCCGCCGCCGCCGATACCGGCGTGATGCACGACCGCATCGCCACGCCGTCGATGATCACCGTGCAGGCGCCGCACTGAGCCAGTCCGCAGCCGAAGCGGGGGCCGCGGAGGTTGAGGTCGTTGCGCAGCACGTAGAGAAGAGGAGTGGCGGCGTCGACGTCCACGGTGTGGACGGCGCCGTTGATGCGTAAGGAGACGACAGCCATTTCGAGGCCCTCCGGGCGGTCGATGCCGCTGCTGTAGACGTAGACCCTAGAACAAAGGTGACGCCAAGCAAAGAGGGAGGCCTCGCGTGGAGGTGTCTGACCCCGGCAGTGTCTGACCCCGCCAGTGTCTGACACCAAGGCACCCCCGCTTGCCGCTCCACGAGCCGAGTGGCACAGTCGCAGCCACAGGGTCTCGAGAATCGCGGGGCCGAGAGCGCGAGCAGTCCCGATGCCCCGAGCGACCCAAGCCATCATCGGCGCCAACGTCGTCGTCTTCCTGCTCCAGTACACGATGGGCGACTGGGCCACCCTCTGGTTTGCGCTGTGGCCGCTGGGCGCTTCGAGGGCATTCGGTCCGGAAGTTGGGTTCGAGCCGTGGCAGCTCGTGACCTACAGCTTCTTGCACGGCGGCTTCGCGCACATCTTCTTCAACATGTTCGCGATCTACTCGTTCGGCAGCGCGCTCGAGCAGTTCTTCGGCACGCGCTATTACGTCACCCTCTACTTCGTGTCGGTGGTCACGGCGGGCGTGGCGCAGCTCGGCGTGAGCGCGCTCATGGGGTCGCCGTACCCCACGCTCGGCGCGTCGGGCGGCGTGTTCGGGCTGCTGCTCGCCTACGGCATGTACTTTCCGCGCAACCGGATCATGTTGCTGTTTCCGCCGATTCCGATGCCCGCGTGGGTGGCGGTCACCGGCTACGGCGTGCTCGAGCTCTATCTCGGCGTGACGGGTACGCAAGCCGGCGTGGCGCACTTCGCGCATCTCGGCGGTATGCTCGGCGCCTTCTTCATGATCCAGTGGCGGCGCGGCAAGCCGCCGTTCTCGCCGCGGCGGCGCCGCTGATGCGGCGCGAACGCGCTGCTCGTCGCCGCCGCGGCCACGCAGCTTTGCTCCGCGGGCGACGATGGCCGAACCTCTCCGCGTAAACCATCCGCCGCACCCGGTGCGCGGCGGCATCGCGCTGCCGTCGCACAAGAGCGCGAGCACGCAGCTGCCGCTCGAGCCGGCGCCGTTGCCGCGCGAGCTCATCCTGCCGCTCGAGGGAGGACTGTCCGCGCGCGACGTCCGTCCCGCGGTCGAGACCGGCCAGCGCGTGCTGCGAGGCCAGCCGCTGGTGCAAGGCGGCGGACCGCTGTCCACCTGGACCCACGCCAGCACGTCGGGCGTGGTGCGCTCGCTCGAGCGCCGGCCGGTGGCGCACCCGCGCCGCCGCGAGGCGCTCTGCGCGGTGCTCGAGGTGGACGGCCGCGACGAATGGTGGCCCGAGCTCGCGCCGCCCGATCCCGCGCGCTGGGACACGCCGGAGAAGCTCGCCACCGCGTTGTCGCGCGCCGGCGTCGCCGGCCTCGGCGGCGCCGTATTTCCCACGGGGATCAAGGTGGCCGCGACCTGGCGCGGCCGCATGCGCCTCGTGATCGTGAACGGCGTGGAGTGCGAGCCGTACATCAGCTGCGACGACATGCTGATGCGCACGTCGCCGCGCGACGTGGTGGCCGGTGCGCTGGCGCTCGTCGCGCTCACCGGCGCGGAGCAGGGCGTGGTGGCGGTCGAGGAGGACAAGCCCGAAGCGCTCGCGGCGCTGCAGCGCGCGCACGCCGAGCTCGACACCGGGCGGCAGCTCGCCGTCGTGGCCGTGCCCACGAAGTATCCCGCCGGCGGCGAGCGTCAGCTCATCGAGTCGCTCACGGGGCACGAGGTGCCGTCGCTCGCGAAGCCCACCGACATCGGCTACCTCTGCCAGAACGCGGGCACCGCGGCGGCGCTCTATCGTTATCTCGAGTCCGGACGTCCGGTGACGAGCCGCGTGACCACGGTTGCCGGCGGCGCCATCGCTGCGCCGCGCAACCTCGACGTGCGTCTCGGCACGCGCATCGCCGACTTGATCGCGGCGTGCGGCGGCTATAGCGGCGCGGTCGCGCGGCTGATCATGGGCGGCAGCATGATGGGCATGCCGCTCGCGAGCGACGAGGTGGCCGTGGGCCGCGCCACCAACTGCATCATCGCCGCCACCGAGGAAGAGGTGCGCACGAGCTTCGAGGCGCTCGAGTGCATTCGCTGCGGCAACTGCTTGGAAGTGTGCCCGGCCTCGCTGATGCCGCTCGAGATCTTCTTCGCCGGGCAGCGCGACGAATTCGGCGCGCTCGAGGATCTCGGGCTCTTCGATTGCATCGAGTGCGGCTGCTGCGACGTGGTGTGCCCGAGCCGCATCCAGCTCACCGAGAGCTTTCGCACGTCCAAGCGGAGGCTCGTGCAGTCGATGGACCACGACACGCGCGTTCGCTGGCTCGATGCGCGCGAGCAGCTGCGGCGCCGGCGCGTGGAGCGCTGGGAGCTGGAGCACGGGGGTGTCGCGAGCGCCGGCCCGGGGGCGGGCAGCGGCGCCGGCACGGGGACGTCCGGTGGCGCCGGCGCCGGCACGGCCGAAGGGCCGCCCGCGCAGCGAAGGCGTCTCGAGGCGCTGGCCGACGTGATCGCTCGCGCAAGCCGCGCGCCGGACGCTACGATGTCAGAGGGGACGGGGGGAACGCATGCATAGCATCCGGGACATTCTTCGCGAGAAGGGTCACGCGGTCGCGTCCATCGGCGGGGAGGTCAGCGTGTTCGAGGCGCTGCGCCAAATGGCGGACCTCGGCATCGGCGCCTTGCTCGTGATCGAGAACGGCAAGCCGACCGGCTTGTTCTCCGAGCGTGACTACGCGCGCAAGTTGGCGCTGCGCGGTCTACGCTCTCGGGACACGCCGGTGCGGGACATCATGAGCAGCCCGGTGCTCACGATCTCCCCCGACGCGTCGGTGCAGCAGGGCTTGTCGATGATGACCGAGAAGTTCATCCGCCATCTGCCGGTGGTGGACGGCTCGGGCGTGATCGGCATGGTGTCGATCGGCGACCTCGTGAAGGCCGTGATCAAGGATCAGCAGGCGCTGATCGAGCAGCTGGAGAGCTATCTCGCGAGGTGAGCGGCGCGCTCGAGAGTGCGCATTTATAGACGAAGCGCGCCCTTACGGGCGCGCTCCTCAGCAGAACGATTTGGACGAAACGCTTAGTAGCGCCCGCCGCCGCCGCCGCCGTAGCCGCCGCGTCCACCGCCGCCGCCACCGCCACCGCCGTAGCCGCCGCGTCCGCCGCCGCCACCGCCGCCCGAGCCCTTCGGCTTGGCTTCGCTGACCTTGATCTGACGGCCGTCGAGCGTCGCGCCGTTCATGGCTTGAGTCGCCTTTTGCGCCTCGGCGTCGCTCGACATCTCGACGAACGCAAAGCCCTTGCTCTGGCCCGTGTCGCGGTCCGTGATGACGTTGACGGAATCCACCGTGCCGCTGGCGCTGAACGCCTCGCGAATCGAAGCATCGGTGGCTGAATACGGCAAGTTGCCGACGTAGAGTTTCCTACCCATGTACCCTCCTAAGGTAACGTTCGCCTCAAGAGGATGTAGGCACCATGCCTGCAGGCTCGAGCAAAGCGATTGGAGAAAGGAGCCACAAGCATACGCGCATACCCGCGCAATGCTCAAATGTTTTCGGATGCGGGACGTTCAGCGGGGGGAAGTGGCCGTACGAACGGTGAGCTGCAAACCGTCGTAAATCACCCCGTCGAGCTCCTCGATGGCGCGTTTGGCGGTGGCGGACGTGTCCATCTCCACGAAGCCGTAGCCCAGGTTGCGCCCGGTTCCCCGGTCGGTGATCAGCTTTACGCCCGAGACTTTGCCGTGCTCCGAGAACTTCGCGGACAGCCGCGCTTCCGTCATCGAATCCGGCAGATTGCCCACGTAGAGCGTTCTACTCATCCGGGTCGTTTCGCTGCCGCGCGGCCGCGGCGGCGGCCGAAGGGCGCCCCGGCCGCAAGCCGGTGCTCTTCTTCAGAGTGCGGCGCCGCTCGTTCAGGTCTTCCACGATCTTCTGCACGTCGGCGCGCACGACCGCGAGCTCGCCGCGGCGATAGCCCGTGATCATGTTCTCGCCCTGAGAGATGCGATAGATGAGCCAATCGGCGCCCACGCAGCCGCTCGGCGCGTCCGCGGGGGAGATCGACGCCAGGCGAAACGGATGCCCGCCGGCGCCGGGCGCACCGTCCGCGGGGGTCCCGCTCTTGCCGCGGGACACGGATCCGGGAGACTCCGGCAGCACCGGACGCATCACCGCTGCCCCGCGCGCCTGCGCCGCGGCTGAGCGCGGCCGGGCTCCCACGCCTCCCGCTCGACGCCGGATAGGGTGTGGATTCCGGTTGCGGAGCGCGACAGATCGCCGGCGTGCAGCCTGAAACTCACGCGTGTCTCCTGTGATTGGGAAGCCGCCAGCGAGCCTGGCTACGGCCAGTGTACAGGGGCGGCGGCCGGGCCGCTGGAGTATCGACCGGGCCGCGAACCGCGGCACGCAACCTGCAGTCGAATGGCCATCCTTGGCCAGGGCGGCGCATGGCGGCGAGAACGGAAGTCGACAGAGACCGGGAATTTCGGGCGGCAGCCCGCGCGGCGCAGCTTCGTTACGTGAGCGACGCGACCCGCGGCTACTCCCGCCGCCGCCGCGGCAAGAAGTCGTTCGTCTATCTCCGCGCGAGCGGCCAGCCGCTGCGCGACCGCGCCGTGATCGAGCGGATCCGCGCGCTCGCGATCCCGCCGGCCTGGAAGGACGTGTGGATCTGTCCCGCGCCGAACGGCCACCTCCAGGCCACGGGCCGCGACGCGCGCGGCCGCAAGCAATATCGCTACCACCCGCGCTGGCACGAGGCGCAGGACCAGAACAAATACGAGCGCATCATCGCGTTCGCCAAGACGCTCCCGAAGATCCGGCGCGCGGTCGCGCGCGATCTGCGCAAGCGCGGGCTGCCGCGCGAGAAGGTGCTCGCCGCCGTGATCAAGCTGCTCGAGACCACGCTGATCCGCGTGGGCAACGACGAGTACGCGCGCGACAACGACTCCTACGGCCTCACCACGATGCGCGACGAGCACGTCGCGATCCGCGGCGCCACGATCCGCTTCGACTTCCGCGGCAAGCACGGCATCGAGCACGAGATCAAGCTCGAGGACTCGCGGCTCGCGTCGATCGTTCGCGAATGCCGCGATCTGCCCGGGCAGGAGCTGTTTCAATACGTGGACGACGCCGGCGAGATGCGAGACGTGGGCTCCGGCGACGTGAACGACTACCTGCGCGAGATCGGCGGCGCCGACTTCACGGCCAAGGACTTCCGCACCTGGGCCGGCACCGCGCTCGCCGCCCAAGCCTTGCAAGAATTCCTGGACTTCGACTCCAAGGCCGCGGCCAAGCGCAACATCACCGCGGCGATCGAGCGCGTGGCCGAGCGGCTCGGCAACACGCAGGCCATCTGCCGCAAATCGTACGTGCACCCCGCGATCATCGACGCGTACATGGACCGCTCGCTCGTGAAGACGCTCAAGCGGCGCACCGAGAAGGAGCTGCGCGGCAAGCTGCACCGGCTGTCGTCGGAGGAGGCGGCGGTGCTGGCGCTGTTGCAGCGGCGGATGGCGCAGGAGCTGGCCGGCGCCCGGCGCACGGGGAACGGGGCCGCGATAAAGCGTCGGCGGAAGGCCCCGGCGCGGCCGAACGGGCACGCGATTTGCAGCTAATCGGCCAAATCGGCATCCGCCGAAAGCAAGGAGTGCGCGACATGACTTTCATACTTTGGCTGATCGTCGGCGGCCTCATCGGCTGGGTCGCGAGCATGATCATGAAAACCAACGACTCGCAGGGAAAGCTGCTCAACATCATCGTCGGTATCGTGGGCGCGGCCATCGGCGGTTTCCTGCTCGCCCCGCTGTTCGGCACGGGCACCATCAACCAAGGCGATTTCAGTTTCGGATCGCTGCTCACGTCGCTGCTGGGCGCCGTGATCCTACTGGCGATCGTGGGGTTCTTCCGCGGGAGACACCGGCACGCGTAAGAGTTGGGAAACGCTTCAATTTCTACAACGACAGGAGCTGCACACGATGGGAATCGAACGACAGAAAGAATCCGACAAGATTCATGGGGACAAATTGGAATCGGCGATCGACCGTGCGGCGGCTGCCGGACAGGGCCGCAAGCAGGGACAAAGCGATCCCGATGACGAAGCGGAAGAGCTCGACCTGGAGGACCGCGAGGAGAGCGAGGCCGAGGATCAGGAAGACGAGTAGCGCCGCGAGCGCGACTCGTGTCGAGCGGGAGCGGCGGCGCGGTGATCCGCGCCGCCGCCGTCGCATTCGCCGGTTGGCCACGCTGAGCCAGGACCGCGGCGGCTGATGAGCCGCGCCGAAACCTTACTCGCCAGCACCGATGGCTCGGCCCGGGATAGCGACGGCCCGGCGTCGGCAGTGTCACGTTTTGCGACCGCCCCCTGCTGCAATGCCCTCACCGAATTCCCGGAGAGGGCCAAACCGTGGTCGAGTCACTCCTTATATCTATCACCGCGTTCGCCGCCGGCTTCGCCGCCGCGTGGGCGTTCAACCTCCGCACCCGCGAGCGGCTCGCCGAGGTGAAGGCCCGCGCCGACGAGCAGGCCCGCGCCGCCGACGACAAGCTCGAGCTCGTGGCCGACGCGCGCGCGCAGCTCACGAACGCGTTCAAGGCGCTGTCCGCCGACGCGTTGAGCGCGTCGAACACGAATTTCCTCCAGCTCGCGTCGGCCACCCTCGAGAAGCTTCAGGAGCGCGCCAAGGGTGATCTCGGCGAGCGCGAGCAGGCCGTGCAGCCGCTCGTGCAGCCGCTGCGCGAGCAGCTCGCCAAGGTGGACGCGCAGCTCGGCGCGATGGAGAAGACGCGCGAGCACGCGTACGCGGCGTCGAACGAGCAGCTGCGCGGGCTCGTCGAGACGCACCTGCCGTCGCTGCGGACAGAGACGCAGAGTCTCGTGAAGGCGCTGCGTCAGCCCACCGTGCGCGGCCGCTGGGGTGAGGTGCAGTTGAAGCGCGTGGTGGAGATGGCCGGCATGCTCGAGCACTGCGACTTCGCGCAGCAGCAGAGCGCGGCCACCGACGACGGTCTGCGCCGTCCCGATCTCGTGGTGCGGCTGCCGGGCGGCCGGCAGATCGTGATCGACGCCAAGGCGCCGATCACGGCGTATCTCGATGCGCACGAGGCCGCGAGCGACGACGCGCGCGGCGCATCTCGCGCGTCACGCGCAGCTCGTGCGCCAGCACATGACCGCGCTCGGCCGCAAGGCGTACTGGGAGAGCTTCAGCCCCACGCCCGAGATCGTGATCATGTTTCTGCCGGGCGAGATGCTGTTCAGCGCGGCGCTGCAGAGCGATCCCACGCTCATCGACCTCGGCG
>DASUFK010000004.1:0-20446 GCA_036274615.1 Gammaproteobacteria bacterium
GATCGCTCACGTTCCCGGGCACCCTCGCGGAGCACGAGGCGTTCGACGAGGCCGAGCGGTTCCGCCGCGTGGAGCGCGGATTGCAGGCTCCGCTCACGGCGTTCGACTCGCCATCGAAAGGCCGCGCGGGACTCAGCGACACGAGCCCTTGGGGTCAAACCACCCGGTGGATCTCCGACGAGTGCGCCCAGACCAGCGGCACCAACAACCCCTTCATCCTGCCCTCACTTCAAGCTCTCGCCGGGATGCCGGTGACGAGGTGCACGGATCCCGTGCGCGACGACCTGTTCGCGACGGCGAAGCCCGACTATCTGATGGACGACGAGGAACGCGCAGCCACCGACGCCGCACTCGAGCGCCGCGAGCGGCTGCGCAGACCGACGACCGGCGCCGTGCTGCCGTTGGCCGATAAATGAAGGTCCTTCCGCGAAGCTCCTAGGCAGCCGATACTCGGCGCCATCGCCAAGCGGTACTCACTGCAAGGGGACGCGGTGCCAAGCACGGCCGATTTTGAAAAGCTCAACCGGTTGATCGCGGAGGCCGTCGCGCTTTGCGAAGCGTCGCAGGCCCAGTTCGAGTGAATCCACGAGGAGCTCCGCAAGGCGATCGCCGACGGCCGCGAGCTCACGGAATCGATGGTCGCCGACGAGGAGCGTGCTCGCCACGATCTCTTCATGGCTCGCCTGCACTTCGTTCACTGCCGGCGTCGGCTGATGGAAAGAACCCGTGCGGAGCGCGGCGAAGTCGCCCGATCTCCGGCCTCGGGTGCGCGAGGAGATGGTGCCGGTGGAGAGACTTGAACTCCCGACCCCCCGCTTACGAAGCGGATGCTCTACCAACTGAGCTACACCGGCAGGTACGCGATCAGGGCGCCTATTGTGCCTGAGGATACCGCCGGTCGCAGCCCGCCGGCGAAAATTTCGCTTTCGATCAGCCCCGGTGATTTCCGCGCACGCGGATCACCACGTCAACGCCGGCCTGCGTAGTGCCCGGGGGTAGTGCCGTGTGAACGTTCAGCGTGACCGCACCGATGGGAATGTCGACGAGCTCGCCGGTATCGACGTTGTAGAAATGGTGATGCGCCTCGATCGTCGAGTCGTAGAACTGGCGGGTGGGATCGACTTCCAAGGTGCGCAGCAGGCCGCGCTCGCAGAACAGATTCAGCGTGTTATAGACAGTGGCCTTCGACACGCGCGAGCCGCTCGCGCGAATCCCCGCGATCACCTGTTCCGCCGACAAGTGCTGCGGCTTCGAAAGGATCACCAGCGCGACGTCCACGCGTTGGGGCGTGGGGAGCACCCCGCGCTTACTCAGCAGCTGCACGATGTCGTCTCGGCTAACCATGCGAGGCACACTCAGGGAAATCAGTGACTTGGCGAGTATAGCCATGGCTCTGTCGAAATTCCAAGAGCTGCGCCGGCCCTCGCCTCGTCCTCCGCAAATCCGTCGCTAACGCCCGGTTTTCGAAATGGCCGAGCGCCGTGCGCCGCCGGTACGGTTGCCCAATGCTCGAACGGTCGCGCGGCTTCACCCTCGCTGAGCTCCTGATCGCCTGCCTGCTCGGGGGAGTCGTTCTCGGGCTCGCCGTTCCCAGCGTCCGCGGCGTGGCTCTCGACGCGCACCGTACCGCAGAGATCAACGAGCTCGTGCTGGCCGTTCAGCTCGCGCGGAGCGAAGCCTCCAAGCGCGGGCGTCCGGTGGTCGTCTGCAAGTCGGCGGACAGCGAGAGCTGCGCGGGGGACGGTCTGCGCTTCGACGCAGGCTGGATCGTCTTCGTCAACACCGACGACCTCCGGCCGCCGCAGCGCTCTGCCGACGAGCCGCTGCTGCTCGCCCACGCGCCGCTCGGCCGTGCGTCGATCACGAGCAACCGCGCCTACTTCGAGTTCCGGCCGGTGCAGCGGCGCAGCGTGAACGGTACGGTCGTGTTCTGCGACGAGCGCGGCGCCGCGGCGGCCCGCGCGGTCATCGTGAGCTACACGGGACGACCGCGCGTCGCGTCGGTCGATTCGAGCGGTGGCTCGCTGCGCTGCGCGGTGGCTCCCTAGTGCTCGCGGAGCGCTCGCCGTTCGTCTCCCCGCGGCGACCGGTCGTCGGGGCCGTTACGTCACAAACCCGCGGCGCGCATATATTTCGCGCCGATGGGGGATCGACGGCCGTACGGATATACGCTATGGGAGCTGCTCGTTACGCTCGCCGTGGCCGGCGTGCTGCTCGGTCTCGGCATCCCGAACTTCATGGAGTTTCAGCGTAACGGGGCCATGACGGCGGCGGCCAACGATCTCGTCACGGGCGCGCTGCTCGCGCGTTCAGAGGCCCTGAAGCTGCAGTCCGCGGCGCCGGTAGTGCTCTGCCTGAGCGCCAATCCTCTCGACGACGTGCCCGCCTGCGACATCGACGCGGTGCTCGACCGCGCTGATCGCGGCTTCATCGTCTTCGTCGACGCCGACGGGGAGCTCGACTACGACGCCGGCGAGGCCGTGCTCATGCGCAATGCCGCCCCGGGCGGCACGATTCGCGTGTCGAGCAATTGTGCCTACGTGGCATACGGCCAGAACGGCTTCTCGCGCCAGGTGGCGGACGAATGCTTCCCTACGCTGCGCAGCTTTCTCTACTGCGACGATCGCGGCCGCCGTATCACGAGCGGCACGCTGTCCTCGGCCCGCGTGGTGCTGATCGACAAGCTCGGCCGCCCGCAGGTGCTCACCGAGCTCGCCGCCGTGACCCCTCGCATCGGGACCAACTCCGACACCCAGGTCGACGCCACATGTCCGTAGATTCGCCATCCCACCGTTCGCTCGCCGGGTTCAGCTTGGTCGAAGCGCTCGTCTCGTTGGTCGTGATCTCGGTCGGCATGATCGGCGTCGCGGCGCTCTACGGACAAGGGCTCAACGCCGGCAGCACGGCGCTGTACCGCACCGTCGCCGTGAACCTCGCAGCGGACATGGCGGACCGCATCCGCACGAATCGCACCGGCGGCACGGCCTACAAGACCACGACCGCGGCAACCAACAAACAGTGCGACGTGAAGCCCCCGGAGCTTGGCCCCGCCGTGAGCTGCACGCCCGCCGACATGGCCGTACACGATCGCTACCGGTGGAAACAGCAGCTCGACGATCAGCTACCGAATCCGACCGGCACCATCAACTACGACCCGAGCACCACTCCCCCAACCTACACGATCGACGTGGGCTGGCAGGAGCCGGGGCTCGCCGTCGTGCACTACGTGGCCACGATTCAGGTCCCGGCCTTCTGACGCGCAGCTAGGCAAGGCAGCGAAGCAAATCATGACCGGCCCAAAAGAAGGCAAATTCGGCCGCCGCGCACTCGGCGTGACGCTGATCGAGCTCATGGTGGCGCTCGCGATCGGCGGGTTCCTGATGGTCGGCGCCGTCACCGTGTTCGTGAAGGCGCGGCAAACCTTCCGGCTCACGGACTCCGTCGCCCGGATCCAGGAGACGGGCCGCTTCGCTCTCGAAGTGATCGAGCCCGAGATCCGCATGGCGCATTACTGGGGGTTGACCACGCAGACGGCCGCGATCGAAGGCCGCGCGGGACCCACAGACGCGAACGGGTTGGGACCGGACAACTGCGGCGTGAACTGGACGATCGACTTCGACAGAGCCGTGGACGGAACGAACAACGGGTACGCGTGGGCTTGCGCGGCTGGACCGGCCGGCGGCAACGGCGCATCCGCCACGTCGGACACGCTCGTGGTGCGGCGCGTGAGCGAAAGAGCGCCGGCGGCGCTCGAGGACGATACGCTGTACCTGCAAACGCGTCGCGGCTCGACCAGCCGGCTTTTCACCGGCACCGATCCGCCCGCGGAATTTCTGCCGATCACGGCCGCCGCGCCCAGCGAGACGCGAACCGTGCTCGTCACCGGCTACTACGTCGGCAAGAGCTCGGCGCTCGGCGCCAACGTGCCGTCGCTGCGGCGCAAGGTTTTCGCGGGCGATACGTCGAGCAACGTCGCCGACGAGGAGATCCTTCCCAGCGTCGAGGACATGCAGATCCAGTTCGGCGTGGACACCGACCCGGTGGGCGCCGCGAACCGCGGCTCGATCGACCGCTTCGTGAATCCCGGCGACCCGATCCTCACTCCGGGCGACCCGGCGTTCATCCCCGACGCCGAGATTCTCGCCGTGCGGGTCTGGCTCAGGATCCGCGCCGAGAATATCGAAGTCGGCTATACCGACGCGCGCACCTACACCTATGCCGATCAGAACGTCGCGGCCCCGAACGACGCTTACCGGCGCATCGTGGTGTCGAAGACGATCTACCTGCGCAACGCGCGACCGAGCATATGAGTTTCGGCCGCGGCCGATAGGAGGACGCATGAACGACCGCATGACCCAACTATCCATCCAGTTTGGCCAAGGAATCGCTGCGCGCACAAAGCAAGGCGGCGCCACACTGATCGTGGGCCTCATCCTCCTGCTCGTGCTCACCGTGCTCGGCGTGTCCGGCATGAGCACCGCGCGCATGGAAGTGCGAATGGCCGGCAACACGCAATTCCGCCAAGACGCGTTTCAGCTCGCGGAGTCCGGAATCGACCTGGCGATCGCGAGCGGCGGCTACACCACCACGGCGGGCGGATCCACGATCAATTGGCTCGGAGCCGACTACGACCGAAAGGTCGTGACGACGTTCGAATCGGCAACGCCGCTGAGCGACGTCGCCTTCAGCATGGGCAACACGGCCGGCGGCGGATCCGTGATGGCCTACCACTTCGAAACGGAGTCGCAGGGCAAGGCGCCGCGCAACGCCACCGCGACCCATCGGCAAGGCTTCTACGTATTGGGGCCCGGCACGCAGGGGAATCAACCATGAGGCGGTTCATTTTGGGACTAGCGCTGGTACTGGCGGGCATCGCCGACGCCCGCGCGGCGAGAACCATCGAATACGTTGAAGGGGCCTACGAGATCACTCTGCGCAACCTTATCTTACCGGCGGGCACGTCGGGCAACTTGAGCCTCCGCACCTGCGCAACCTGCGAGCGGATCAACCTGCGAGTCAACACGAGCACGAAGTATTCGTTCCGCAGCGGAGACCCGATGTCCCTCGTCGACTTCCAGCTTGCTGTCGCAACACTGCGGCAACAGCCGGGAGTCGGCGCAAACGGGGTGGTGTTCTACAACCTCGCAACCAAGCGCGTAACACGGGTTGTCCTCGATTCCGCTAAATGACTTCGGCCGACGAACTTCGAGAGCTTGTCATGAAACTCGCAAACAAAAGACTCCTGGCTTTCGCGGCAGGTGCGGCGTGGGCTCTGGTGTGGGGAAGGCCCGCGGTGGCCGACGACATCGAGCTATTCGTTGGCTCCGGTACTCCCGGAGTGCAAGCGCGCCCAAACATCCTGTTGATCCTCGACGACTCGGGAAGCATGAGCGCTCAGATCACGTCGCAGACCAGCTACGACCCTACGCATGCCTACACGGGCGGCGGCTGCGACAAGAATCGCGTGTACTGGAGCACCACGGGCACCCCTCCCGTCTGCGGCACCGGCGAAAACGCATATTTCATGCGGTCCGGCCTCAAATGCCACGCAGCTCTCGATGCGTTTGCCGCTGCGAGCGGCGGCACCTATCGCGACGTTCTCGCAAGCTATGACGGCGGCACGCAGAAGCGTTGGGAGGCGCTCTCCACCGGCGATCACAACAGGCAAGTCGAGTGCGCCGAGGACTGGGGCAAGTTCGGCGACGAGCCCACCGCAACAGGAGCGGCATATCCCCGCAACGGCGACACCGCCCGTCTCTGGACCGCTGACTCGGACAACCGGATTGCGTGGGGTTCGAACCCGACCAACAACACATACTGGCTCTACGACGGCAACTGGCTAGCCTGGTACTACTCGCCTGCAGCGACATCGACGCGGATGCAGGTCGTCAAGGACGTCGCGAACAATCTGGTTAGCACGATCAACGGCGTCAATGTTGGGCTGATGCACTTCATCGACGACGGCAGCAAGAACGGCGGCAACGTTCTCTACGCGCTAGAGGACATCTCTACCGCCCGCAACGGGATGCGAGCGGCAATCGACTCGCTCGTCCCCAACTACAAGACGCCGCTCTCGGAAACGCTCTACGAGGCGACGAAGTATTTGATGGGCGGCTCGGTCGAGTACGGCGCACAGAGCGGCGCGCCGCAAAGTATCGCCGCCTCGCGGCGACCGAGCCCGGATCAGAACCTCTATAAGTCGCCGATCGCTTACTCGTGCCAGAAGAACTACATCGTCTACCTCACCGACGGTGAGCCGTCCGAGGACCACGACGCCGACTCGAAGATAGTTGCTCTTGCCGATGCCACTGGCAAATCGATCAAGGACATAGTGGGCTCGATCTCGGGAAACCAATGCGACGTCGAGAATTACCCTCCACCCTGGAGTCCCGACGGCGGTCAGTGTCTCGACGATCTCGCACAGTTCCTGCATGACGGCGATCTATCGTCGATGCCCGGCCGGCAGAGCGTCGTCACCCATACGGTGGGCTTCGGGTTGAACGGCAGTGACCTGCCGGTCCTACGCGAAACCGCAGCGCGCGGCGGCGGTAACTACTACGAGGCGAGCAATACTGCGTCGTTGACCACCGCGCTCTCGGACATCATCACGAAGGCGCTGGATACCCAGGCGACGTTCACCTCGCCGACCGTCGCGGTCAACAGTTTCAACCGAACGCAGAACCTCAACGACTTGTACATCAGCTTGTTCGAGCCATCCAGCACCCGGCATTGGCCCGGCAACCTCAAGAAATACAAGCTGCGTCCCACTGACGGCGTCATCGTAGACGTCAACGGCAACCCGGCGATCAATCCAGCTACGGGCCTGATGTTTCCGAGCGCTCGCAGCTTTTGGTCGGTGGCCGGCGAGCCCAACGACGGCTCCGACGTCGAGCTCGGCGGCGCGGCTCGCCGCATACCGACGAGCCGCAACGTCTACACCTATCTCGGCGCGAGCAACGACCTCACCGATCCGTCGAACGCGCTCGCGGCGAGCAATGACGCGGTCGACGACGCGCTGCTCGGCACGGGCTCGCCTGACTTGCCGACGCGCGCCGAGGTCATCGATTTCATCAACGGCCGCGATGCCGCCGATAACGACAACGACGGCGACAAGAGCGAGCCGCGCTTTCAGATGGGCGATCCGCTGCACTCTCAAGCGCTGTCGATGGTCTACGGGCCGACGCTCGACGACACCGTGATCTTCTTCGCGACCAACGACGGCTTCCTGCATGCTATCGACGCGAAGACCGGCGTCGAGAAGTGGGCGTTCGTGCCGCCGGAGTTCCTCTCGGACCAAACCGAGCTGTTCCTCGACTCCCTCACCGCGCAAAAAGGTTACGGCGTAGACGGAAGCCTCCGGCTTCAGGCCATCGGCGACAACGACGGCATCGTGAAGCAGCCGGACGGCGAGCGCGTCTATCTGTTTTTCGGAATGCGCCGTGGCGGCGACGCGCTGTACGCGCTCGACGTCACGCTGCCCGCGAGCCCCAAAGTGCTCTGGCATCACGACAGCACCACGCTTCCGGGCGTAGGACAGAGCTGGTCGAGCGCAGTGCCCACGCGCATCGACGTGGGCGGTGCCAGCCAGAACTCCAACAAGCTCGTGGTCGTAGTAGGCGGCGGCTACGACGCGAGCCAGGACGGCGACTCGCAAGCCGACGGCTACAGCATCAGCCACCCGGGAGCGAAGACCGTCACCGACGACGCGGGCAACTCGCTCTATATCCTCGACTCGGTCACCGGCACGCTGCTGTGGCACGGCAGCAAGGACGGCCGCGACAAGGACTTCAACACCGCGGACCGCTCGATGGATTATTCGATCCCCGCCGACGTCAAGGTGGTCGACCTGGACGGCGACAACTTCGCCGATCGGATGTATGCCGCGGACATGGGCGGGCAGATCTGGCGCTTCGACATCCACAACGGCAAGTCGGCGGCCGCGCTCGTCACTGGCGGCGTGATCGCTCAACTTGGCGGCGCGCCGAATGCCGATACCGCGCTGGCCGACGTTCGCCGGTTCTATAACTCTCCTGACGTCGCCGTCGCCACCGACAAGCAGACGCACTCGCAATTCGTCCACGTGGGCATCGGCTCGGGACACCGCGTGCACCCGTTGAGTCTCGACAACAGCGACCGCTTCTATGCGTTACGCGACCGCAACCTACCGCTCGGCTTCATGACCCAGAGTCAATTCGACGCAATCACGCCGACCACCGACGCGGACCTCGTCGCCATTACCAGCGCAAGCACCGCGGTGTCGCAAGACGCCAAGGGTTGGAAGCTCGAGTTGAACGCGGCGGCCGGCGAAAAGGTTCTCGCCGAGGCGCGCACGTTCAACAACGCGGTGCTGTTCACCACGTACACACCGGCCGGCAGCGCTGCCCTCACCGATCCGTGCGTGCCCGCGCTCGGCACCAATCGCCTCTACGTGATGAACCTGTTCAACGGCGCTCCTGTTACGAATCTCGACCAATCGGCCGGCAATGGGCCGCTCACGTTCAGCGATATCTCCCGAGTCACCGGCAGCGGCTCGATTTCGCCCGGCGTCACGTTCCTGTTCCCGAGCAACGAGGGCAGTCAATCTCCTCAGCGCCCGGCGCCGGTCGCTTGCGTCGACTTCTTCTGTCTGCCGGCCAACGTGCTCACGGGCGGAAACTTCGGAGTCAATCCGGTGCGCACGTTCTGGAGCCAGGGCAATCTCGACTGACGCGATGCCACGTTGGCGGAAGCCGATCAGCGGCCGCCGCGCGGCGGGCTACACCCTCATGGAGCTGATGACGGCCGTGGTGATCGTGGCCATTCTCGCCACGATCGCCACGCCAAGTTACCGCGCCTACCTGCTGCGCGTGCACCGCACGACCGCCAAGAGCGCGCTCCTGTCGATCGCCACGAGCCAGGAACGGTACTACCTCACGCACCGCACTTACGGCACGATCGCCCAGCTCGCCGGCGACAACTACGCCACCACCAGCGAGAACGGCATGTACACGCTCACGATGGAGGTGGCCAACGCCGCCACCTTCACCGCAAAGGCCACCGCCACGGTCGGCACCAACGGCGTGAACATGACCAAGGACACCAAGTGCCAGTGGTTTCAGATCACGGCCGCGGGCGTCCGCACCGCGAGCAGCCCAGACTGCTGGTGAGCCTCAGGCACCGCGGCTGCGCACGGCGCGCGGCCGGCCGTAGTCGAGCAGATTGTCGAGGACGAGCAACACGGCGCCGAGCGTGATCGCTGAGTCCGCGAGATTGAACGCCGGAAAGTACCACTGCTCGTAGTGCACGCGGATGAAGTCGATCACGTGTCCCCAGAGCACGCGGTCGATCACGTTGCCGAGCGCGCCGCCGAGCACGAGGCTCAGGCCGGCCGCGAGCAGGTTCTGTCCCCTCGACGGCAGCCGCCGCAGCCAAATCAGAATGCCGACGCTCACGCACAGCCCGAGGCCCATGAAGAACCAGCGCTGCCAATCGGGCCCTAGACCTAAGTCCACCGCCACCCAGCGCTGCAGCGCCGACGAATCGTTCAAGAAGCTGAACGCCGCGCCCGGGTTGTGCAGACGCATGAGCTCGAGAAAAGGCGTGAGAATCACCTCGTCGAACTCTTCGAGGTTGTCGGTGACGAGGTACTTGGTCCACTGATCGACGGTCACGACCACGACCGCAATCCAAAGCCAATTCGCGGCGCCCGCGCTCAACGAGAACCAGCGGCGGTCGGTCACGTTCCGGCCGGGTCGCGCGCGAGCCGGATCTGCCAGCGGGCGTCTCCTTCGTCTTGCCTCACCACGTAGGCCGTGCCCTCGGCCGGCGGATGCCAGCGGCTCGCGAGCGTCTCGCTCATGACGAAGTCGCGGTGCGCGGCGAGCGCCGCCTCGACGTTCTCGTCGCCCTCGATGTGCAGCTCGATACGGTCCGACACCTCGAGCCCCGCCTGCTTGCGCGCATCCTGCACCGCGCGCACGAGCTCGCGCGCCACACCTTCGCGGCGCAGCGCCTCGTCGAGCGTCGTATCGAGGCCGGCGAGGTAACCGCCTTCTTCGGCGCAGGCGAACCCTTCGGCCGACGAGGTCTCGACGAGCAGATCGCCCGGCTGCACCTCGATCGGTCCGCCGGGCAGCGCGAACGTCTGCGTCTCGCCGCGCGCGGCCTTGCCCGCGATCTCGGCGCCGTCGGCCGCGGCCAAGTACTGGCGAATCGCCGGGATCAACTTGCCGTAGCGCTTGCCGATGACGGGCAGGTTCGGCTTGATCCGGTAGCTCACGAGCGACGCGTCGCGCGGGATGATCTCGAGCGCCTTGACGTTGAGCTCCTCGAGGATCTGGTCCGCGTGGCGGCGCACGGCGGCGATCGCGGCGTCGTCGGGCAGCCGCACGAGCAAGCGCTTGAGCGGCTGGCGGACCTTGAGCCGCGACGAGTTGCGCGCTGCGCGTCCCAACCCCACGACGCGCTGCACCACGGCCGTCTCGTCGAGCAGGCCGCGGTCGAGCCGCTCCGGCCGTTGCTGCGGCCAGCTGGCCATGTGCACGCTCACCGGTGCGTCCGTGCTCACGGCCCGCACGAGGTTCTGGTGGACGGCCTCGGTGATGAACGGCACGAACGGCGCCATGAGCCGGTTCACCGTCTCGAGGCACTCGTAGAGCGTGAGGTACGCAGCCTGCTTGTCCGCGCCGCTCGCGGCCTTCCAGAAGCGCCGGCGGTTGCGGCGCACGTACCAGTTGCTGAGCTGGTCCACGAAGCTCTCGATCGCCGCGCCGGCGCGCAGCGCGTCGTAATCGTCGAGCGCTGCCGTGGTCGTCGCAATCGTCTGCTCGAGCAGCGACAGAATCCAGCGGTCGATCTCGGGCCGCTCGCGGAACGGCACGTCGTTCGAGAGATCCACGCGGTCGAGCCGCGCGTACATCACGAAAAAGCCGTAAGTATTCCAGAACGTATTGATGAAGCTCGCGGCGACGTCGGCCACGATCTCCACCGACACGCGCTTCTGCACGTCGGGCGCCACGCGCGCCGTGAAGTGCCAGCGCAGCGCGTCGGCCCCCACCTCGTCGAACACCTTGTACGGATCCAAGATGTTGCCGAGCGACTTCGACATCTTCTTGCCGTCTTGGTCGACGATGTGGCTCAGGCACACCACGTTCTTGTACGCCACCGAGTCGGACACCATCGTGGCGATCGCGTGCAGCGTGTAGAACCAGCCGCGCGTCTGGTCGATGGCCTCGCAGATGAAGTCCGCAGGGAAGCTCTGCTCGAACACCGCGCGGTTCTCGAACGGATAGTGCCACTGCGCGTACGGCATGCCGCCCGAGTCGAACCAGCAGTCGATGACCTCGGCCACGCGCCGGTAAGTGCGGCCCTCGTGGTCGAACGTGACGGCGTCGATCGCCGGCCGATGCAGGTCCACGTCGCCGAGCTTGCGGCCGGCACGCTGCTCGAGCTCTGCCACCGAGCCGATGCAGAGATAATCGCCCTGCCCATCCGTCCACACCGGCAGCGGCGTGCCCCAGAAACGCTCGCGCGACAGCGCCCAGTCGATGTTGTTCTCGAGCCAATTGCCGAAGCGGCCTTCGCGGATGTGCTCCGGCACCCACTTGATCGTTTGATTGAGCTCGACCATGCGCTGCCGGTAATCCGTGGTGCGGATGTACCACGCGTTCTTCGCGTAATAGATCAGCGGATCGCCGGTGCGCCAACCGAACGGATAGTTGTGCTTGTACTTCTGCTCGCGGAACAGGAGGCCGCGCTCGCGCAGGATCTCGACGATCGTCGGGTCCGCTTCCTTGAAGAATCTGCCGGCGACCGGCTTTACGGCCGCGAGGAAATAGCCGTCCTCGCCGACGCCGTGCAGCACGGGAAGGCCGTGGCGCTGCCCGAGCTTCAAGTCGTCCTCGCCGTAGGCGGGCGCGATGTGCACGATGCCGGTGCCGTCGGCGGTGGTGACGAACTCCGCGGGCCGCACGCGGCAGACGTCGGCACCCGCCGGCACGTCGAGATAGTCGAACAGGCGCTCGTACCGCAACCCGTCGAGCTCCCGGCCGTGCGCACTGCGCACGATCTCGTGCGGGCCTTCGCCCAGTACCGCGGCAACGAGCTCCTTCGCGAGAATCAGCGTCTCGCCCTCGCGCTTCACCCACACGTACTCGACGTCGGGATGCACCGCGAGCAGCAGGTTCGACGGCAGCGTCCACGGCGTGGTGGTCCACACGAGGAAGAACGTGCTCGCCTCGCCGGCGGTCTTGAACCGCACGAACACCGACGGGTCCTCCACCTCGCGATAGCCCTGCGCCACCTCGTGCGACGACAGCGTCGCGCCGATGCGCGGGTCGTAAGGGACTACCTTGTAGCCTTGATAGATGAGCCCCTTGTTCCAGATCTGCTCGAGCAGGCTCCAAACGCTCTCGATGTAATCGTTGTGCAGCGTGAAGTACGCATCCTTGAACGACACCCAGAAGCCCATGCGCTCGGTCATCGCCTCCCACTCGGCGACGTGGCGCATCACCGACGAACGGCACATGTCGGTGAATTTCTGGATGCCTACTTTCTCCTCGATGACCTTCTTGTCGAAGATACCGAGCTCTTTCTCGATCTCGTGCTCGACCGGAAGGCCGTGCGTGTCCCAGCCGGCTTTGCGCGGGCAGTGAAAGCCGCGCATCGTCTTGTAGCGCGGATAGAGATCCTTGAAGGTGCGAGCGAGCACATGGTGGATGCCGGGGCGGCCGTTCGCGGTGGGCGGGCCTTCGTAGAACACGAACTTCGGGCGCGACTCGCCCTCGGCCATGAGCCGGCCGAAGACATTTTCGCGGCGCCAGAGGTCGAGAACCTTCTTCTCGAGCTCGGGCCCGTCGTAACGGGGGCTTACTGCTTCGAACATGCCGTCAACGAATAGCCGACGCGGGCTGGGTAAGTCAAAAGGGGCCGTGAGTGTAAACGATTCAACTGCTTAGCGCAGCCCGAGCGGCCTCGACGTCGAGGCGCATTTGACTCTGCATCGCGCCGAGATCGGCGAAGTGGCGCTCCTCGCGCAGGCGCTCGACGAAGTGCACGGTGATGTACTCGCCGTAGATATCCTCGTCGAAGTCGAAGATCAGAACCTCGAGCAATGCGTGACCGCCGCCGATCGTCGGCCGGGTGCCGACGCTCGCGACGCCGTCGAGCAATCTTCGCCCGAGCCCAGCGACGCGCGCGGCGAAGATCCCGTCGACCGGCGCCTGCAGCCGTTTGAGATTCACGTTCGCCGTCGGGAAGCCGAGCCGGCGCCCGAGGCCGAGACCGCGGACCACGCGGCCGGACATCGAGTAGTCGCGGCCCAACATGCCGCGCGCGGTCGCGAGGTCGCCCGCTTTGAGCGCCTGCCGCACCGCGGTGCTGCTCACTCGCTGGCCGCGCCAATACACGGGCGCGACCTCGGTCACCGAGAAGCCGTGCCGTTCGCCCGCCGCCCGCAGGTCGGCGATCGTGCCACCGCGCCCGGCGCCGAACCGGAAATCGTCGCCCACGACGACGTGCCGCGCTCCGAGACGCGCGACCAGCAGCTCGTCGATGAAACGCCGCGCATCGAGATCTCGAACGGCGCCGAAGCTCGGGCAGAACAGCTCGTTCACGCCGAGCGCGTCGAGACGCTCGAAGCGCTCGCGAAAACGCGTGAGCCGCGGCGGCGGATTGGTCGGCGCGAAAAATTCCTTCGGCGTGGGCTCGAACGAGAACACGAGCGCGCTGTGTGCGGCGGCCTTGGCTTCGGAGGTCGCCCGCTCGACGATCGCCTCGTGGCCGAGATGCAGCCCGTCGAACACGCCCACCGTTACGACGCGCGGCGGGGCGGGGCTCGGCAACGCGGCGGCGGTTCGATAGAGACGCATCGCTTCGCTACTATTGTGCGCGCGCACGCAGTGCGGCGGGGCGGAGCCCCAGCAGCCATGCCACGCCGAAATAGACGGCCGCGCCGCCGCCCACCAACAGCGCGAGCGCCGCCGTGCGCTCGAGCTTGCCGAGCGCCGACCAATCGCCGATCGTTCGCAGCGCGCCGAGTAGCGCCACCGTCATCGCCGCATTGCCCCCGAGGATTTGCGTAAAGAGCGGCCGCCACCCCGCACGCGCGCGATAGACGCCGTGTTTGCGGAGGCCCGCGAACAGGAATGCCGCGTTGAACACACCCGAGCATGCGGTGGCGGCCGCGATGCCGGCGTGTGCGGGCGCCCACCGCGTCTCGACGAGCAGCAGCACGAACACCACGTTCAAGGTCATGCTCAAGGTCAACGCTTGAATTCCGATGCGCACGGGCGTTTTCGTATCCTGCCTCGCGAAGTAGCCCGGCGCGAGCACTTTCACGAGGATGAAGCCCACGAGCCCGGGCGCGTAAGCGCGCACGCTCGCGGCCGACATCGCCACGTCGCGCTCGGTGAAGTCGCCGTGGTTGAACAGCGTCGTC
This sequence comes from Gammaproteobacteria bacterium, assembly GCA_036274615.1. Taxonomy (GTDB): domain Bacteria; phylum Pseudomonadota; class Gammaproteobacteria; order Steroidobacterales; family Rariloculaceae; genus FEN-1219. The sequence goes on from DASUFK010000004.1 coordinate 14,417, forward strand.
AGCAGAGGGTCGGCGAGCAGCTCGATGCCGATCGCGGCAGGCACCGAGATCACGAGCACGAGCCGCAGCGCCCAGTCGAGCGTCGCCGAGAACCGCTCGGGCGACGAGAACGCGTGCTGCTCGGAGAGCCGCGGCAGAATCACCGTGCCGATCGCCACGCCCAGCACACCGAGCGGAAACTCGATGAGACGGTCGGAGTAATACAGCCAGCTGATGCTGCCGGCCAGCAGAAAGGACGCGAGCAGCGTGTCGAGCAGGATGCTGATCTGCGCCACCGACGAGCCGATCATCGCCGGCAGCATGAGACCGAGGATCCTGCGCACGCCGGCATGCGCGGGATCCCAGCGCGGCCGCGGAAGCAACTCGAGGCTCCGCAGGAACGGCAGCTGAAACGCGAGCTGCACCACACCGGCTGCGAACACACCCGCCGCGAGGCCCACGCCGGGCCACGGCAGGCGCGGCTCGACCCAAACGGCGAACGCGATCATCGCCACGTTCAAGATCACCGGGGTGAACGACGCCACGGCGAACCGCCGATAAGCGTTGAGAATGCTGCCGGCGAGCGCCGTCAACGACACGAGCAGCACGTACGGGAACGTGAGCCGCAGCATGTCCACTGCCATCGGATAGCGAACCGCGTCGCGCAGGAAGCCCGGCGCGAACGCGAGGATCACGAGCGGGGCTCCGATCGTGCCGACGAGCGTGATCGCGAACAGCACGAGCCCGAGCGTCCCTGTGACGCGGCCGACGAGATCGCGAGTCTCTTCCACCGACCGCGTGGCACGGTACTCGGCGATCACCGGCACGAACGCCTGCGAGAACGCGCCCTCGCCGAAGAAGCGCCGCAACAGATTCGGAATCCTGAACGCGACCGCGAACGCGTCCATGACCGGCCCGGACCCGAACAACGTCGCGAACGCGATCTCTCGCGCGAGCCCCGTAACCCGCGACAGCAGCGTCATCGCCGCCACCACCGACGTCGACTTCAACAACCGATCCGGCGGCGCCAGCAACTGATCGGCACTCGGGCCACTATTCGGGCCGGCACTCACGTCGGCCGACCTCGGTCGTGTCTCACTTTGGCTTGCGATGCGCCCAACGGCTGCGGCCGCACCTCGAAGGGTCCCCCCGAGACCGTCGCCGCACAGGGACGTGCGGCGACGAGGCGCAGGGACGCTCTTCCGCCGTGTCTCGGCGGGACCCTTCGAGGTGCGGCCGCAGCCACCACGACACCAACGCCAAAGTGAGACACGACCGAGGCGCGCGCTGCTTGACTTGCCCGGAGCGGGTCCGAATAATGACGCACTTTTTCGGGGCTTGGGCCCCGCCGGACGAACCCTTGGCCAATATCCAATCCGCAAAGAAGCGCGCGCGTCAGGCCGTCAAGCGTCGTGCGCACAACGTGGCGCTGCGCTCGCGCGTCCGCACCGCAATCAAGAGCGTGCTCAAGGCCGTCCAGTCGGGCGACAAAGCCGCCGCGAAAGCCACCTTCGCGAAGGTCGTCCCCGAGATCGACCGCATGGCCGGCAAGGGCATTCTCACGAAGCATCGCGCCGCCCACTACAAGAGCCAGCTCAACGCGCGCCTACGCGCGATGCCCTGACGGCTGCGCCGTCTCGGCTGCACGCAGTCCTTCTAGATACGTCATCACGTCCTGGGCGAGGCGCGTAGTGCCGTCCGCCGCTAGCGCGCTGATTCCGTAGACCGGCGCGTTCCATTCGAGGTCCGCCACGAGCTTCGCGATGCGCGCGTCGCGCTCGTCGGCCGGCAGCAGATCGAGCTTGTTCACGACGAGCCAACGCGGACGGTCCGCGAGCGCGGCCGAATACTGGCCGAGCTCGCTCTCCACCGACCGCGCGATCTGCACCGAGTCCCCACCGCCGAGCTCGGCGCACGCGTCGACCACGTGCAGCAGCAATCGTGTGCGCTCGAGATGCTTCAAGAAGCGAATGCCGAGGCCGGCACCCTCCGCGGCTCCTTCGATGAGGCCCGGAATGTCGGCAATCACGAAGCTGCGGTCGGTGCCCACGCGCACTACGCCGAGCTGCGGGTGCAAGGTCGTGAAGGGGTAATCGGCCACCTTCGGCCGGGCGGCCGATAGCGCCCGCGTGAGCGTCGACTTGCCGGCATTCGGCGCGCCGAGCAACCCGACGTCCGCGAGCAGCTTGAGCGCGAGCTTCAGGTGCCGCGCCTCGCCGGGCTTGCCCGTATCGAATTGGCGCGGCGCGCGGTTGACGCTCGTCTTGAAGCGGGTATTGCCGCGGCCGCCCTGCCCGCCCTTGGCGACCAGCAGCGTGTCGCCGTCGTGGGAGAGGTCGCCGAGCAGCTCGCCGGTGTCGAGGTCGTGGATCTCCGTGCCCTTCGCGACCTCGATCCTGAGGTCCGCGCCCGACGCGCCGGTCATGTCGCGGCCCGAGCCGCCGCGGCCGCTCTCGGCCTTGAAGCGGCGCTGCACGCGAAAGTCGGCGAGCGTGTTCACGCCTTCGCGCGCGACGAGATAGACGCTGCCGCCGTCGCCGCCGTCGCCGCCGTCGGGGCCGCCGCGGGGCGCCCATTTCTCGCGCCGGAAGCTCACGCAGCCATTGCCGCCGCTACCGGCCTCCACGCGTATGTCCGCTTCGTCGATGAACTTCATGGCTCGAGACACATTAGCGTTATCGGCGGCGGCGCGCAGCGCCGGCGCCCCCACCGAATGCAAAAAGCCCCGCGTAGCGGGGCTTTTTCGCGGGCCACGGCCTGTTCAAACGGCCGCCCGCCGTCGTGGCGGCGAGAACGTCGCTGCCGTCAGTCGGCGGCGACGACGCTGACCATGCGCCGGTTCTTCGGTCCCTTGACCGCGAACTCGACGCGGCCGGGCACGCCGGCATACAGCGTGTGATCGCGGCCCATGCGGACGTTCGCGCCGGCGTGCCATTGCGTGCCGCGCTGGCGCACGATGATGTTGCCGGCCAGCACCTGCTCGCCGCCGAAGCGCTTCACGCCGAGCCGTTTTGATTCCGAGTCGCGGCCGTTCTTCGAGCTGCCGCCTGCCTTCTTATGTGCCATGCCCTACTCCTAGGCCCCGCTGATCGAGGTGATCTCGACTTCCGTGAACGGCTGCCGATGACCCGCCTCGCGCTTGTAGTGCTTGCGGCGGCGGAATTTGATGATGCGAATCTTGTCGTCTCGGCCCTGCGCCGTGACCTTGGCCTCGACCTTACTGCCGTCGAGCAGCGGCTTGCCGACCTTGACGTCGGCGCCTTCGCCGACCATCAGAACCTGATCGAACTGCACGGCGTCGCCCACCGCGGCCTCAAGCTTCTCCACCCGAATACGGTCACCCTGGCGGGCGCGGTATTGCTTACCGCCTGTGCGAAAAACGGCGTACACGTCGACGACTCCTAAACGTTGGATCCAGCGGATCCGCTACCTGCTCGGGGCAGGCGAGGCGGGACCTGTGGAAAGGCCCGGAATTCTAGTGATTTACGCGCGAAGGGTCAACGCGTCCCAAGGGCCGCGCGCCGGCCGCCGAAGCGCCTCCGGCCATGCCCTGCCTCGCTTAAGCCGGCGCCATCGGGCATTATGAGCGGCGATGGATCTCGCCGAAACTCGCCCTCCCGTTCCTTCCCTCGATGCACTCAGAGCCGCCGTCGGGGACGACTGGGGAGGCGTGAACCGGGTGATCGTGCGGCGTCTCGGCAGCGACGTCGCGCTGGTCAACCAGGTCGCTCACCACATCATCCATAACGGCGGCAAACGCTTGAGGCCGCTGGCGGTATTGCTGGGGGCCCGCGCCTGCGGCTATCGCGGCGACGACCACATCGCGGCGGCCGCCATCATCGAGTTCATTCACACGGCCACCCTGCTGCACGACGACGTCGTCGACAGCTCCGGCCTGCGCCGCGGCCAGCAGACCGCGAACGCCCTGTTCGGCAACCAAGCGAGCGTGCTGGTGGGTGACTTCCTCTACTCCCGCGCCTTCCAGATGATGGTGGAGCTCAAGGAGCTCCGGATCCTGGACGTGATGGCCAATGCCACCAACACGATCGCCGAGGGCGAGGTGTTGCAGCTCATGAACTGCAACAACCCCGACACGAGCGAAGCCGACTACATGGAAGTGATCTACCGCAAGACGGCCAAGCTCTTCGAAGCGGGCACGCGGATCGGCGCGATCCTGGCTGGCCAGGACGAGACGCTCGAGCAGGCGCTCGTGAGCTACGGCCGGCACCTCGGGCAGGCCTTCCAGCTGGTCGACGACGCGCTCGACTACGACGCGACGCCCGAGGAATTCGGCAAGAACATCGGCGACGACCTGGCCGAAGGTAAGCCGACGTTGCCGCTGATCTATGCCATGGCGCACGGCAGCGCGGCCGAGCGGCACATGATCCGCGAAGCCATCGAGACCGGCGGCACGCGCAACCTCACTTCGATCCAGCTCGCGATCGAGACGTCGGGCGGCTTGCGTTACACGGCGGAGCGGGCGCGACAGGAGGTCGAGACCGCGATCAAAGCTCTCGCCCCGGTGCCGCCGTCGAAGTTCCGCGACGCGCTCCTCGGTCTCGCGCAGTTCGCGATTCACCGGCGCTATTAGAAAGTTCGCAGGGCGGGCGGTCCGCTAACCGTTCGTCTTCGCGCGCTCGACCGCTTCGAAGCGGCGCATTTGCTCTTCCGTCGCCGGCGGCTGGTGCTTCTCCTTCCATTCGGAGTACGGCATGCCGTAGATGCGCTCGCGCGCGTCGTCGACGGCGACGTCGATGCCGCGCTCCTTCGCAGCCTCCACGAACCATCGGCTCAGGCAGTTGCGGCAGAAGCCCGCGAGGATCATGAGCTCGATGTTCTGAACGTCCTTGCGCTCGTCGAGGTGCTGCAGCAGACGCCGGAGCACGGCGGCCTCGAGCTCCGTGACCGTGCCAGCGTCGAGCTCCCCGCCGGGACCCTTCGTCTTGCTTCGTTTCGCGTCCATGTGCTTGCTCCTTGAACGCAATGAGGACAGCTCTAGATGTACGCCATCCACCGGCCGGCGGTGACCACGCACAGCCACAGCGCGAACGACAGTGTCGCGAACGTCTTGACGAGCGCCGGCGGCCGCTCGGCAGCCACCCAGTCGTATGGGTAACGCTTCACGGACAAGTCGAACGCGAGCGCGTTCAGGCCGGCGATCACCATGCAGGTCATTTTCACCCAGAACGCCTTGTTCGTGCCGAAATTGACCGCGCCGTAGATGAACAGGAGCGAGCCCGTGGTGACGTTGATCAGGAACCCCACCCACACGAACGGCAGCAGCCCGATCATGCTCTTCAACTGGAGCCGCGGCGCGAAGCCGAGCACGCGCAAGTCGATCAACATGATGCCGCCGACCAGCAGCGAGAGCCCGATGTAGTGCCCCGTCTCGAGCGCGGGATACGCCCAGCGCCAATCGCGAATCGCATGAGCGATCGGCGTGTGCTCGAGCCACTGAAACAGCTCCATCAGCATCGGCGGCGCCTCCGGTCGGTCACGGCGTGTAGGCGATCAGGCGACCGCAGATGATCGCGCCGAACCAGAACACCAGCGAGGTGCCGGCGATCCACTTCATGCCGCTGGTAGGCGCCACGGCAGCCGTGCCCGGCGCGGGCTCGTTGAAGATCTTGCGCGACAGGAGCGCGGCGTTGATGCCGCCCAGAATGATCAGGACGATCTTCAGGCGAAAGGTGTAGCTATTGAAAAACATCACAGCGTCCGACACGAACAGCGCCGTGCCGCTGATCGCGTTCAGCGTGAACCCGAGCCATGCGAGCGGCAACAGCGCGCGTGTGTCGAGGATCTTGAGCTCGGGCTTGAAGCCGAGCACACGGATGTTGATGAGTCCCAGCGAGCCGATGAGCAGCGCCATGCCCATCGTGTGTATCGTCTCGAACGTGGGGTAGCCCCAGAGCGTCTCGGCCACGGTGGTCGCGACCCAAGTGCCCTGCAGCCATTCCAAAAAACCCATCGGCCCCTCTCCGCGCACGCGGATTCAACGTTCGATCGGCCGTGGATTGTACCGAAAGGGGCTGACTCGCGAGTCAAGAA
>DASUFK010000005.1:0-19326 GCA_036274615.1 Gammaproteobacteria bacterium
CGCGGCCAACGATGCGATGGCGCACGCGATCTTCCACGTGTCCGACGTCGTCGCCACCGTGGCCGCCGCCAAGAAGGCGGGTGCAACGGTGAAGACCGACGTGGCGTCGGTTCCGATCGGCAACATCATGGTGAAGCTCGCCACGCTCACCGATCCCGACGGCAACGTGCTCGAGCTCATGGAGCTGCCCAAGGGCGTGGACCACCTGCCGCATCCGTAGGCGCCGCGGCCGGCGCTAGACGCTGGCGGTGCGATGGACCCGACGCTCCGTCGGGCGACGTCATGGAATTTCCTGGAGGCAAAGGGGGCTCGCCGCGCGCAGACGCAACCACCGAGGAGTACCTGGCGGCGGTGACGGTAGGGCCGCGCGAGCCGCTGAACTCGACGATCTACTTGGCTCCGTACGATCCCGAGTGGCGGTCGGAGTTCGAGCGAGTTGCCCACCGCGTGCGCGCCGCGCTGGCCGACAAGGCGCTGCTGCTCGAGCATGTCGGCTCGACGTCCGTTCCCGAATTGGCCGCAAAGCCCATCGTCGACATGGTGCTCGGCGTGGCGGATTCCGCCGACGAGCCCGCGTATGCGCCGCTGCTCGCGCAGCACGGCTTCGTGCTCAGGATTCGCGAGCCTGCTTGGTTCGAGCACCGGCTCTTCAAGCACCCCGAGGTTGATTGCCACCTCCATGTGTTTTCTGTCGGCTGCGACGAGATCGGGCGAATGCTGACGTTTCGCGATTGGCTGCGCACGCACGACGACGAGCGGCAGAGATACGAGAACGTGAAGCGCGATCTTGCCTCGCGCACCTGGAGGCACACGCAGAACTATGCCGACGCGAAGTCCGCCATCGTGGGTGAGATCCTTGGACGCGCGCTGGCGGCGCAGCCGTGATGTTCGGGCACACGATGAGGCTAGCGGTATCTGCCTGCGCCGTGCTGGGCGCTTCGGCCGTGCTCGCGGACGACAAGGCCGCCGTCGAGTTCGAGGAGGCCGTGGCGGTGTACGGCCCCGGCATATTCCCGGCGATCACCCGGCTCGTGCGCTGCGGCGACTATCGCGTTCTCGTGGTGTATGCCGCGGGCACCGATCTGCTGTTCCTCGACAAGCTCGTGCCGGCGGACAACGAGTCCACACTGGCCGCCACGGACGGCTTGTCGTTCGCCGAGCTCAACTACTACGAAGCCTCGAACCGGATCGAGCGGGTCTCCTGCGAGAAATCGGGCCCACGAGAGCTGCGCATCGCAGGCAGCGCTTTCGACGGCCAGGAGAACGAGCGCTTCGAGTTTTCGATCGTGGTGGATACGGTCGAACGCTCGTACACCTACGCCCGGACCGGCGACTGAGCGTCGAGGCCCGCCGCGATCAATTCCGCCGCGCGCCCGAAGTCCACGGCCTTGAGCGTGTCGGCGTCCGCCGTGAGCTCGCGCAAGATCCGCGCCTGCACCGCCCCGCGGCGCTGCGCCTCGGCGTACGGGATCTCGGGATGGAACATCACCATCGAGTACCGCGGGATGAACTTGCCGGGAAACCGCCGCTCGAGCTCGAACGACAGCTGCGCGCGCAGCTGGAACTTTGCGTCGCGCACCTCGTCGCGCATCTCGCGGTAGTTCTCGACGGCCATCTCGGCGATCGCGCGTGTGTTCGGCGCGCGCGCCTCTTCGAAGCACTCGAGCACCGTCGGCCAGTCGCAGCCCGATCGGGTGGCGTGCTCGCCGATCAAACCGTCGAGCACGATGCAGTCCTCGAACGCGGCGTTCATGCCCTGGCCGTGGAACGGCACGATCGCGTGCGCCGCGTCGCCCACGAGCAGCAGCCGCCCGCGATAGCTCCACGGCTCGCAGTGGACGGTGCCCAGGATGCCCGTGGGATGGCTCGCAAATTCCGTTTCGAGGTCGGGCATCAGCGCGAGCGCGTCCGGAAACTCGCGCGCAAAGAAGTCGCCGGCGCTCACGCTCTCGAAGCTCGAGGCGCCTTCGTGCGGCAGGAACAGCGTGGCGGTGAAGCTCTTGTCGGGGTTCGGCAGCGCGATCAGCATGAAGCCGCCCCGCGGCCAGATGTGCAGGGCCTTGGGATCGAGCGCGAAGTCGCCGCTCGTTTGACCACGCGCGGGCGGGATCGTGAGCTCCTTGTAGCCGTGATCGAGCAGCTCCTCGGTGGCCTCGATCGCGCGCCCTTGGGCAAGCGCGCGGCGCACCTCCGATCCGGCGCCGTCGCAGGCGAGCACGACGTCGGCGTCGAGCGCGCGGCGCCCGTCCGCCGACTCCACGATTGGCGCGCCCGTCGCCAAGTCCACGTCCACGCAGCGGTGGCCGAAGCGGTATTCCACGTTGTAGCGGTCGGCCGCCAGACGGTAGAGCAGGGCGTTCAGCGCCGCGCGCGACACGGAGTAGATTTCCTCGTGCCGGCGCTGGCCGTAGCGCAGGAACCGCTGTGTGCCGCGCGCGTCGTGCAGCATGCGGCCGCGCATCGGGATCATGAGCTCCGCCACGTCGCGATCGATGCCGGCTGCACGCAGCGCCTCGATGCCGCGCGCGGCGAGGGCGAGGTTGATCGAGCGGCCGCCGCCGGGTGCGGTTCCGAACTGCTCGCTGCGCTCGAACACCACCGGCGCGAGGCCGCGGCGCGCGAGCAGGATAGCGAGCAGGCTGCCGGCGGGGCCGCCGCCGACGATCGCGACGCTCGTCATGCGTCGATCGTGCGCGCGAGCGCGCTCACGGCTGCGTGCGCGTCGGCGAACCGGTTGTACAGCGGCACGGGGGCGAGGCGCAGCACGTTCGGCGGGCGCCAGTCGGCGACCACGCCGGCGGCGCGCAGCCGCGCGGTGAACGTCGGCGCTCGGCGCGGCGGCGGGTCGATGCGCACGGCGAGCTGACAGCCGCGGCGCTTCGGCTCGGACGGGGTGAGCACCTGCACGCGGCCGCCGAGCCGCGCGCGCAGCAGCTCCTCGAGATAGCGCGTGAGGCGCTCGGACTTGCGGCGCAAGCGCGCGAATCCGGCGTCACGGAACAGCTCGAGCGACGCGGCGAGCGGCGCGAGCGACAGAATCGGCGGATTGCTGAGCTGCCAGCCTTCGGCGCCGCGCATCGGCGCGAACTCACGCTCCATGAGGAATCGCCGCCCCGCATCGTGCCCCCACCAGCCCGCGAAGCGCGGCAGCCCCGCGGCGTGCCAGCGCTCGTGCACGAAGCAGCCGCCAACCGCGCCCGGACCCGCGTTCAGGTACTTGTAGCTGCACCACACGGCGAAGTCCGGCCCGTCGGCGTGCAGCGCGAGCGGCACGTTGCCGATCGCGTGCGCGAGGTCGAAGCCGACGAGGCAGCCGTGGCGCTGCGCCACGGCCGTGAGTGCGCCCACGTCGAGCCGCTCGCCGGACAGGTATTGCACGCCGGGGAGGAGCACGAGCGCGATGCGCTCGCCTTCCGCGGCGAACAGCGCTTCGAGGCGCTCGCGGTCGAGGTCGAACGCCCCGGCGCGGGGGCCGATCTCGAGCAGCGCGTCGCGCGGGTCGAGCCCGTGCCAGCGCAGCTGCGACTCCACGGCGTAGCGGTCCGACGGGAATGCGTCGCGCTCGATCAGGATCTTGTAGCGCTCGCGCGTGGGGCGGAAGAACGTCACGAGCATCAGGTGCAGGTTCACCGTGAGCGTGTTCATCGCCACGACTTCGGTGCGCTTCGCGCCGGCGAGCGCGGCGAGCGGCGCGGCGAAGCGCTCGTGGAAGCCGAGCCAGCCGTCGTGCCGTTCGTCGGCGAAGTGGCCGTCCACGCCGCGTCCGGCCCAGCGCTCGAGCTCCACGGCCACGGCGCGGCGCGCGGCCTTCGGCATGAGGCCGAGCGAATGGCCGCAGAGGTAGGTCAGCGCGCCGCGCCGCCCGTGGTCGCGCGGCAGCTCGAAGCGCGCGCGCCACGGCGCGAGGGCGTCGGCTTCGTCGAGCGCGCGGGCGGCGGCGCTGCTCTCGTCAAACGCGCGCGCCGGCATCCGACTTCGGAGCGGGCAGCACGTTGCCGCAACGCTTGCAGGTGCGCGCGTCGGCGCTCGCGTAGAACTGCGCGAAGACGGGCGGCAGGTCTTTGACGATGTCGGCCACGTGCAGGTACTGCTCGTGCAGCTTGTTCGCGCACTTCGGGCAGAACCACACGAAGCCGTCGAGTTCATGCGCGGCGCGCCGCCGCTCGACCACGATGCCCACCGTGTCCTTGAAGCGCTGCGGCGAGTGCGGCACGCGCGGCGGCAGCAGAAAGATGTCGCCCTCGCCGATCGGGATGTCCACGAACTTGCCCTCCTGCACGGTCTTGAGCAGCATCTCGCCCTCGACCTGGTAGAAGAGCTCGGGGCCCTCGTCGACGTGATAATCCGTGCGCGAGTTGGGGCCGCCCACCACCTGGACGATGAACTCCTCGTTCTCGAAGATCTGCTTGTTGCAGACCGGCGGCTTCAGGTGCTCGCGATTGTCGTCGATCCAGTCGAGCAGCTTCAGTGGCATCAGCATAGTCGTGAACCTCCGGGCAGATCCGAACCCCGGGGCAAGCCTAACGAAGCCGCAAAGTATATAGCCCGGCAACGCGCGCCGGTGTCTTCCTTTGGCCGCGCGACGCAGTTGAAGGTGGCGGCCGCACCTTGAGGTGGCATGTAGTGCCTGTGCCGCGGCGGTAGCGACCGCCGAGCCACAGCGCCGAGAGCCGCGGAGCCCGGGCGCGGAGCGCCCGGGTGCTCGCCGCGAGGCGAGCATCCGGAACCGCGGCGGCACTGACGTCTCTACTAGCGATACGAATGAACGACCGCGGGCCGGACTCCGGCGAACGCGCCGTGGCGAGGGAACCGGCCGAAGGCCGGCGAAGTCGCGTGCCGCGGCACAGGCACTACATGCCACCTCGAGGTGCGGCCGCCGCCACCACGGCACGCAAACGCGGCCAAAGTGAGTGGACGGCGGAGCGGAATCAGTCCGGCCGAAACGTCATGCCCGCGCAGTTCACGCGGACGGGGCGCGCCGGCTTGTCGAGCCGGACGGCGGTGAGGCTGCCGCCCCACACGCAGCCGCTGTCGAGCGCCGTGATGTCGGCCCGACGCACGAGCCCGAGCGCCGCCCAGTGGCCGAAGACGATCTGCAGATTGTCCGTGGGGCGGTTGGGCACCTCGAACCACGGCAGCAGCCCCTTCGGCTGCGACCCCGGCGGGCCCGACTCGCTGAAATCGAGGCGGCCGCGCTTGTCGCAGTAGCGCATCCGGGTGAGCGCGTTGATCGTGTAACGGCGGCGGCTCGTCTTGTCGAGCTTGTCGCTCCACTTCGACGGCTGGTTGCCGTACATGTCGCGTAGGGCGTAGCGCCACTTCGGCCCGCGCAGCACGCGCTCGACCTCGCGCGCTTCGCGGCGCGCCTGCGTGAGCGTCCAGGACGGCGGAATGCCCGCGTGCACGAGCACGCGGCGCGCGGCCGAGTCGTAGTGGAGGAGCGGGCGGCGGCGCAGCCAGTCGATCACGCGCTCGGCGTCCGGCGCGGCCAGCACCGCCTCGAACGTGTCGGCGGGCGAGATCTCGCGGCCGCCGGCCACGGTGGCGAGCAGATGGAGGTCGTGATTGCCGAGCACGCAGGTCACGCTGCGGCCGAGCCGCATCACGTGCCGCAGCACTCCGAGCGAGTCGGGACCGCGGTTCACGAGATCGCCCACGAGCCAAAGCCTGTCGCGCGACGGTTGGAAGTGGAGCGACTTCAGCAGCGTGTCGAACTGCGCGCTGCACCCCTGAATGTCGCCGACCGCGTAAAGAGCCACGGCGCGACACTAGCAGAAAAACAGGGACAGGTTACTTTTTCGACGACGAGCGTCGAGCACCGACGCGAGCCGCCGAAAAAGTAACCTGTCCCTATTTTTCTGCGGCGAGGCGGGCGAAATCGGCGGGCGCTAACGTCTCGGGGCGCGCGTGCGGGTCGATGCCGAGCGCCGCGATCCGCTCGGGCGTGAGCCGGCCCTTGAGCGCGCGGCCGAGCTGCTTGCGGCGCATCGAGAACAGATGCGCGACGAGTGCTGCGAAGCTCGCGCGGTCGGCCACCGCGAAGTCGGGAGCCCGCGGCACGAGACGAACGACGGTGGACCACACCTTCGGCGGCGGCGTGAACGCGCCCGGGCCCACGTCGAAGAGCGGCACGGCGTCTGCCCACAGCGCGACCATCACCGTGAGCCGCCCGTACTCCTTGCCGCCGGGGCGCGCGGTGATGCGGTCGACCACCTCCCGCTGCAGCATCACGTGCAGATCCTTGATCGAGTCGCCGCTCTCGAGCAGGTGAAAGAGCAGCGGCGTCGAGATGTTGTAGGGCAGGTTGCCGACGACGCGGAGCGTCTGCGGGCCGTCCGCGAGGCTCGGGAAGTCGAACTCGAGCGCGTCGGCCTCGTGCACCACGAGCCGCTCGGGATGCGCGACGCGCCGCGGGAGCTCCGCCGCGAGCTCGCGGTCCACCTCGACCACGTGCAGCCGGTCGAGCCGCTCGACCAGCGGCCGCGTGAGCGCCCCCGGGCCGCCGCCGATCTCGACCATACGGTCCGCGCGCTCGGGCGCGATCGCGTCGACGAGCCGGCGGATGACGGCGGGATCGTGCAAGAAGTGCTGGCCGAGCCGCTTGTTCGCGCGCACCGCTATGCCCGGACGAGCTCGAGCGCGAGGTCCACGGCCGCCGCGAGGCTGTCGGCGCGCGCGCGGCCCGTGCCCGCGAGCGCGAGCGCAGTGCCGTGGTCGACGGACGTGCGGACGATCGGCAGCCCGAGCGTCACGTTGACGATCTCGCCGAACGACAGGGCCTTGAGCGGGGCCAGTCCCTGATCGTGGTACATCGCGACCACCACGTCGCAGGTTGCGAGCGAGTCGGGTGTGAACGCCGTGTCGGCCGACACCGGCCCCGTCACCGCGAGGCCCTGCGCCGCGAGCGTGCGAACGACGGGCTCGATGATCGTGCGTTCCTCGCTGCCGAGGGTGCCGCTTTCGCCGGCGTGCGGGTTGAGCCCGAGCACGAGCACGCGCGGCCGGCGGATCTTGAACAGCCGCTGCAGATCGTCGTGCGCGATGCGAATCAGCTGCTCGAGGGAGGCGGCGTCGAGCGCGTCCGGCACGGCGCGCAGCGGCAAATGCGTGGTGGCGAGCGCCACGCGCAGCGTCTTGCCTGCGAGCAGCATCACCGGCAGCGGGGCGCCGGTGAGCTCCGCGAGAAGCTCGGTGTGCCCGGAGAACTTGAAGCCGGCCTGACTGATGACGCTCTTCTGCACCGGCGCGGTCACGAGCGCCTGCGCCTCGCCGCCGCGGCAGAGCTTCGCGCCGCGGCGCAGGATCTCGAGCACGTAGGCGGAGTTGGCGGTATCGAGCCGGCCCGGCGTGACGGACGCGCGGGCGGCGACGGCGAGCAGCTGCAGGCTGCCCTCGGTGTGCGGGCCCACCTCGGCCGGCCTGGCGCGCTCGATCAGCGCAACGTGCTTGCCGAGCGCGTGCGCCCGGGCGGCGAGCAGGGCCGGGTCGCCGAGCACGGCGACGCGGGCGGCGAAAGGCCGAGCGGCGAGCGCGAGGCAGATGTCCGGGCCGATGCCGGCCGGTTCGCCGGAGCTCACGACGATGAAAGGCAGCTCGGGACGCGGCTTGCCGGTCATGGCACGACGGGCGCCGCGCGCGGCGCCCGGGTCACAGGCTCTTGTTCTTCTTTTTCTTCTGCGAGGCGGCGATCTTGCTGGCCACCTTGCCGGTTGCACCGGCGTTCGCGACCGTGCCGGCGGCAGCCATGCCGCAGTCTTGCACGCCGCCCGAGATGTAGTTGCAGACGAACGCCTGGTCGCGGAGCCGGCGGATCCAGAGCTCGCGCTCCTCCTCGGCCTTGTTCGCGCGCACTTGGCGGGCGCAGTTCTCTTGCTTGACCTCGTCGGTGGTGTCCTGGGTGCGGCGCCCGAGCACTTCGACCAGCTGCCAGCCGTAGCGCGTGCGCAGCGGCTGGCTCACTTCGTTCACCGCCAGGGTTCGGAGCAGCTCCGCGAACTCGGGTACGAATTCCTTCGGATCGATCCACCCCATGTCGCCGCCGTCGTTGGCGGTGTACTTGTCCTCCGACACGTTCTTCGCGAGCGTCGCGAAGTCGTCGCCGCGATCGAGCTGCTCCTTGACGCCGATCAGCTTTTGCCGAACGGCCGCCTCGTCGAGAATCTCGTTGGGGCGCAGCAGGATCTGCCGCACGTGCACCTGCTCCACCACCGTGCGCTCGGCGCCGCGCATGTCGTTCAACTTCACGATCTGGAAGCCGCTGCCGCTCTGGAGCGGCTTCGAGTACTCGCCGGGCTTCATGCGCACGACCGTATCCGCGAACAGCGTGGGCAGCTGCGAGCCCTTGCGCCAGCCGAGGCTGCCGCCGTCGAGCGCGGTTTGCGCCGACGACGTGGCCACCGCGAGCCGTGCGAAGTCTTCGCCGTTCTCGAGCCGCTCGTAGATCGAGTCGATCTTGGCGCGGGCGGCTTCGATGTCCTGCGGCCCTGCGTTGGCCGGCACGCTCACCAAGATATGCGAGATGTTGTAGTCGAACTGGTTGGTGGCGGCGGCATCGTTCTTGGCCAAGCACTGCTCGAGCTCGCGCGGCGTGACGCTGATGCGGTTGATGACGTCGCGCTGCTGGAGCTGCTCGATCATCAGGTCTTCGCGGCTCTCCTCCCGATACTCGGCGTACGGAATGTTCTCCGACGCGAGCACCGCGGGCAGCTCCTCCAGCGTGTAGCCCAAGTTGTCGGCGACGCGGGCGAGCGCCTGGTTCAGCATGTCGTCGGAGACGGTGACGCCGACCTTCTTGGCCCGCTGCAGCTGGATCTCCCGGAGCACGAGCTGATCGAGCACCTGCTGCTCGACCACGGCCTGCGGCGGCAGCGGCCTGCGCTGATCGGCCGGCTGCTCCGCTTGCTGCTTGCGCAGGTTCCCCATCACGATGTCGAGGCGGCTCGTGAGCTCGCTCTTGAGCACCACGCCGTTCTCGACGATGGCGGCGATGCCGTCCAGCATCTCGCCCGTGGTGCCGAGGTTCTCGCGGTCTTGCGCACGTGCCGGCCCGGCCAGCAGGGCGCAGCAGGCGGCGATGAAGGGGACGCCAAAAGACGCTACCGTTGCGCGCTGGGTGTTCATGGTTGGCTAGTCTCGGTCTCGGTCTCTGTTCGGGCGATGCTGCGGTACCCCAGAATACCATGATCGAGCAGGGACTCCGGCGAGCGCCCGCCCTGCGACAGTCCCTTGAGCTCGAGCTGGATCGAGATCGCGCTGTCCACGTCGCCGGTGCTGCGGCTCACGTAGCGGCGGCCCACCATGCGGAAGCGCCAGCAGCACGACTCGTACTCCCAACCGGCGAATTGCTCGAGCGGCTCCTTCTCGAGCAGCGAGTAGCTGTAGCGGCCGATCACCCGCCATTTTTCCGCGACGGGCCACACCACCCACAGGTCGCCCTGCTCGAGCAGGTCGCGCCGATAGCGGTAGCCGACGCCGAACAGCCGGTCGTCCTTCGGCCGGTACTCGAAACGGGTCTCGGCGCGCGCGGTCAAGTCGGTGTCGCTGTTCCATTGATAGCCGACGTCGAGGTTCCAGTCCTGCGCGAGCCCCATCCCCATCTCGGCCAGGTAATCCGACGAGCCTTCGCCGATCGGCAGCTCGCCGGGGAGGCTCACGTGCTGGGCCTTTAGATAGCGCGTCTGGCCCAAAGTTGCGGCGAGGCGCTCGCGGCCGTCGCCGGCGCCGATCAGGCGCGTGGTCACGCCGAAGGAGAGCTGGTCGGTGTCGGTGATCCGGTCGGGGCCCACGAAGCGGTACTTGCGAAACAGCTGCACGAGGTTGAAGTCGGGCGCGATCGTGTCGAACACCGGCAAGTCGCTCTGGTCCTCGAACGGCACGTGCACGTAGAGGGCACGGGGCTCGAGCGTCTGGATCCAGCGAGAGTCGCGGCCCGCGTCGCGCTCGAACTTCATGCCCGTGTCGAGGCTCGCGATCGCCAAACCGCGTGACGGCGTGGTCTCCGTCTCCGTGACCGGGTCGTCGACCCAGTAGTTCGTCTGACGCAGTGCGACCGCCGGCGTCAGGTACATGCCCGAGCGGGCGAAGCGCAGCGACAGCTCCTGCGTGGTGTCGAGCCGCCAACCTGTGACGCCGACGTTGCGCTCGAAGTTCACGAGCTCGGTGGACGAGTCGAAGCCGAGCAGGCGCCCGTACCAGCGGCCGCCGAACACCATCTGCGGAATCCGCTCGTACGGCCGGTCCTGGTCGGCCAGCGTTGTGTCGATCGTCTGATAGTTCTGGAAGCGCGTCAGCAGGGACCAGTAGGGCGCGTAATAGCTGAGGTCCACGAACCGGTCGAGGTGGGTCTGGCTCGTTACGGCGAGGCTCGTGCCCAGGTCCTCGAAGTAGATAGCGTCGGATACCTCTTCTACTCCCGTGAGGATTCGCCAGTTGTCGCCGAACAGCGAGTCGTGACTGAAGTTGACGTAGCGCCGGTCGCTCCCCGTCTCGTCGTCGTCCGGCAAGTATTCGAAGCCGAGCTGGCCCTTGGTGTTCGGCAAGAGATAGCGGAACTCGCTGCGGATCTGCGTGCCGCGCTTGCTCATGTAGCGCGGCTCGAGCGTGAGGTCGTAGTTCGGTGCGAGGTTCAAGTAGTAGGGCACGATGAGGTCGAAGCCGGTCTTGTCGCGCTCGCTGATGTCGGGCGTCAGGAAGCCGCTCTTGCGCTGATTGCCGACGGGAAAGCTGAAGTAAGGCGCATACAGGATGGGCACGCCCTTGAAGTCGAGCTTCACGCCGCGGGCCTTGCCGATGCCGCCGTTCACGTCGAGATCGATGTCCTTGGCGTGCAGCTCCCAGGAGGGACTGTCCGCGGGGCAAGTCGTGAACATCACGTTCGACATCGTGAGCCTGCTGCTGCTCGTGAGCAGGATCTCGTCGGCGGCCGCGCGGGCCGGGCGCTTCGGCATGTCGAAGCCCGCGCTCGTGAGATGGATGGTCTCCGCCCGCTGATCCACGTGCCCGTCCTCGCCGTAGACCACCACGTCGGGCGTGGTGAACGTCATGCGGCCGGGCAGGTCGAGCTCCTCGTCGCCGAGCTTCACCTGCTCGGCGCGGATCGTGCCGCCGCGGTAACGGAGCTCGATGTTGCCGGAGAATTCGCCGTCGGAGTCGTTGGTGACGGAGAACGCGTCGCTGCGGATCTCGAGGGTGCCGTCGTCGGGCTCGGGCTCGGGCGGCAACGGCGGCAGCGCGACGATGTCCGGGTCGGAAGGAAAACAGAGCTGCTCTTGCGCGAGGAGTGTCGGCGCCCAACAGGCACACAGGCAGAGCGCGATGGGAGAGCAGCGTTTGACTGAAGGCACGAGGCTGCCTTGAGTAAAGGCGGCTACAATGGCATAGATCAACTACCCCTTCAACGCGCGCGCGGCCATGAAAGCAATGGTTCTTGCGGCCGGACGCGGCGAGCGCATGGGCGCGCTCACGGCCGATCGTCCGAAGCCGCTGCTCGAGATCGGCGGCGGGTCGCTGATCGAGCGGCACCTGCAACGGCTCGCCGCGTGCGGCGTCGACGAAGTCGTGGTGAATCTCTCGTATCGCGGCGCGCAAATTCGCGAGCGGCTCGGCCGCGGCGAGCGCTTCGGCGTCGCGATTCGCTACAGCGACGAAGGCGAGCCGCCGCTCGAAACCGCCGGCGGCATCGTACGCGCGCTGCCGCTGCTCGGCGCGGCGCCGTTTCTGCTCGTCAACGCCGACGTATTCACCGACTTCGATTTCGGCGAGCTCGCGTCCGACGCCCGCAGCGCGCTGGTGCTGGTGCCGAATCCCGCGCACAACGCGCGCGGCGACTTCGGCAGCGACGAGGCGGGGCTCGTGCGTGCGGCGCCGCCGCTCTCGACCTACGGCGGCATTGCGGTGCTCGATCCGAAGCTGTTCGCGGGGCTCGCCGACGGACGGCGGCCGCTCAAGCCCGTGCTCGACGGGGCCATCGCGCGCCGCGAGCTTCGCGCCGTGCACTACGGCGGTCTGTGGCTCGACGTGGGCACGCCCGAGCGTCTCGACGAGGCGCGGCGCATCGTCGCCGCGAGGAGCTGACGATGCGGCTCTACAGTTTCTTTCGCAGCTCGGCGTCGTTTCGCGTGCGGATCGCGCTCAATCTGAAGGGCGTCGACTACGAGATCGTGCCGGTGGAGTTGCTGCGCGACGAGCATCGCCAACCGGAGTTTCTCGCGTTGAACCCGCAGGCCACGGTCCCGACGCTCGACGACGACGGCGTCGTGCTCGCGCAGTCGCTCGCGATCATCGAGTATCTCGACGCGCGCGTCCCGGCGCCGCGGCTGATCCCGGCGGAGCCCGTGGCGCGGGCGCGCGTGCAGTGGCTAGCGCAGCTGATCGCGTGCGAGATCCACCCGCTGAACAACTTGCGCGTGCGCCGGCATCTCGCGAGCGAGCTCGGGCTCGACGACGCGGCCGTGGAGCGTTGGCAGCGGCACTGGATCGCGGAGGCGTTCGGCCCGCTCGAGGCGCTGGTCGCGCGCTGGAGCGGCGGGCGCTACTGCTTCGGCGACGCGGTATCGCTCGCCGACGTGTGTCTCGTGCCGCAGGTGTACAACGCGCGCCGGGTGTCCACCGACCTCACACCGTATCCCACGCTCGTGCGTATCGCCGACGCGCTCGCGCGCGAGCCCGCGTTCGCGGCCGCCTCACCCGAAGCACAACCCGCCGCCGGAAAATAGGGACAGGTTACTTTTTCGGCGGTGAAGCGCGGCGATCGCCCGCCTTCATCATGCGCCGAAAAAGTAACATGTCCCTATTTTCCGGCGACGGAGCGGTAGACGGCGAGGGTGCGCTCGGCGGTGCGCCGCCACGTGAACGTGCGCGCGTGAGCGGCGGCGGCGGCGAGCGCGTCCGCGCCCACGGCCGGGAGCGCGTCGATGCCGGCGGCGATCGACTCGATCGACTCGGGGTCCACGAGCAGCGCGTGACCTCCGGCGATCTCGGCCGTGCCGGGGCTCGCGCTCGTCAGCACCGGCGTGGAGCACGCCATCGCTTCGAGCAACGGCAAGCCGAAGCCTTCCATGAGGCTCGGCAGCAGCAGGCCCGACGAGCCGCGATACAGGGCCGTCATGCGCGCGTCGTCGCCGTCGGGCTCGAAGCGCACGGAGTCGCCGAGGGCCGCGGAAGCGAGCACCGCGCCGCACGCGGCGTCAGGAGGGCCGACCACGCGCAGCGCGAACGACTTGCGCGCCGCCGAGATCGCGAACGCCTCGAGCGTGCGCGAGAGATTCTTGCGGGGCGTGCCGCCGAAGGCGAGGAAGTAGGGCGGATCGGCGCGCGCGGCCGGCGGCACGTCGAAGAAGGCGGCGCTGATGCCGTGGTGCACCACCGCGATCCGTTCCGGGGGCGTGCCGAAGAGGCGCACGTAGTCGTCCTTGGTCGCCTGGCTCACGGCGATGATGCAGTCGGCGCCGGCGGCTTCGCGATAACGCCGCTGGGTGTTGCGCAACGTGCGCTCCGAGCCGTAGTTCGGCAGCAGGAAAGGCGACAGGTCGTGGATCGTGATCACGCGCGCGGCGCCCCCGGAGCGGCGCGGCAGCCGCGTGCCGAGCCCGTGTACCACGTCGCAGCGCGGCATCGCGGGCCAAGGACCGGAGCAATACCAGCGCGCCGGCCAGGGATAGCTCGGCATCAGCGCGCGTTTGCGGTAGTCGGCGAGCCTGAACAGCATCCGGCCGCTCACCGGCGCGCCGCCGAGCGCCGCGAGCGCGTGCGCGAGCTCCACGGTGTAACGCGAAACGCCGGTGAAGCGCTTCGCCAGCGCGGCGGTGGCCTCTAACCCGACGCGCATGAGCTGAAAAATAGGGACGGGCAAATTTTTTGGCGGCCCGAGCGGCACATAGAACGCCACCACCTCATCCGCCGAAAAAGTAACCTGTCCCTGTTTTTCAGCAGGAGCGTGCGAAAAAGCAGCATGTCCCTATTTTCTAGCGGATGCCGTGCTCCATGCGCACGTCGAGCAGCGCTTGGCGGCCGCCGGCGACCGCGGCGAGCGCGTCGTCGAGCGCGCGCGGCACGTCGGCGGGCTCGTCCACGCGTCGCGTCCACGCGTCGGACGCCTCGGCCACCTTCGTGAACTCGGGCGACGGCTGGAGCTCCACGAGCGGCATCGGCTGCGCGGCCGCCGACAGGCCCTGCGGGTAGACCACTCGCGTCGCCGACTCCACCGCCTGCCAGCGCATGTTGTTGCAGACGATCGTGAGCGTGGGCAGGTTCGCCGCGCGCGACACGAAGTGGAACGGCGTGGGATTGCCGAACATGTAGCTGCCGTCGCCCACGGTGGCCACCACCATCCGGTCGGGCGCCGCAAGCTTCGCGCCGAGCGACGCGCCGAGCCCGAAGCCGAGACCGCCGCCGATCGACACGCCGAGCAGACTGCCCGGCTCCTCGAGCTCGAGCGAGTCGATCGGCACGCCGAGCTCCACGATCACCGTGCTCTTCTTCGGCAACGCCGCGCGCAGGCAGTCGCCGAGATACGGATAACGGATCGGCTTCTCGCTGCGCGCCTTCGCGAGCATCGCCGCCTTGGCCGCACGCTTCGCGGCCTTGAACTCCTCGACCGCCCCGCGCCGCCCCTCCTTAATTCGATTTGCGGCGTTCTCGTTGGGACCGGCCGATCGGAGCGCTTCGTCGAGCATCGCGAGCGCCGCCCGCGAGCTGCCGGCCACCGCCATCTCGCCGGGGAACGACCGGATCGGATAGCGCGCGAACAGCGGGTCCACGCCGAGATGCACCACGCGCGCATCGGCGCGCGGCGTGACGTACCGCGGATACCACGGCACCTCGCAGTCCACCACGACGATCACGTCGGCCTTGCCGAGCAGCTCCACGCCCGCGTGGCCCAAGTTCATCTCGTGGCTCGCCGGCAGGTTCACGCAGCTCGGATGCGGCTGGATCACCGGGATCGCGTGCCGCTCGGCGAGCCTCGCGAGCGCGGCCACCGCCGCGCGGTCGCGGCCGAGATTCGACGTGAGGATCACCGGCCACTCGGCGCGCGCCATCATCCGTGCGATCGCCGAGACGTGGCTCGTGCTCGGCTGCGGCGGCGCAAGCTCGGTGAGCGCGAGCGGCGCGCCGGACGCGGTGTCGCGGTCGGCCAGCACCTCGCGCGGCAACGTGAGGTACACCGGACCGCGCGGCTCGGAGAGCGCGATGTCGAGCGCGCGGCCGACGATCTCGTCCACCGGCTGACCCGCGCGCAGCTCGTAGTCCCACTTGGTGTACTCGCGCACCACGCCGGCCTGGTCGAAGTTCTCCTGGCCCCAGTGGATCGGCGCCGAGCGCGACGCGATGTGGCCGCTTTGCGTGTGCGGCGTGCGGCCGGCCATCAGGAGCAGCGGCACGTTGTCGCGCGCCGCGTTCATCAGCGCGCAGACGGTGTTGCCGGTGCCCACCGTGACGTGAACCATCACGGCCGCCGGCTTGCCCGCGACCTGGTAGTAGCCGTGCGCCATCGCCACGGCGAGGTTCTCGTGCGGCACCGTGAGGAAGGTGGGCACGGGCTCGCCGCGGCCCGCCATCGCCACGAGGCCCTCGATCACCGGCGCGAAGTCCGTGCCCGCGTTCGCGAGCACGTAGTCGATGCCGCGTCTCTTGAGCGAGCGGAGAAACGCCTCCGCCACCGATTCCTGCTGTTGTGCCTTCGCCCCGTCCATCACCGTCCTCCAAGAGCGAAAAATAGGGACATGTTACTTTTTCGCGGGCTGTCGGCGCGGGCCGCGCCGAGTCGCGGCGAAAACGTAACATGTCCCTATTTTTCGGCGATCAATGCGTCATTGCGTAAACGACGTAGTTTACGGCGAAGCGGTAGGCGAGCGCAGTCATCGGCTCGGGATAGTAGGGCGTGTCCGCGTGCTCCCAGGCGTCGCCCAGGTCCATGTTGAAGTTGATCGCGAGCATGAGCCGGCCTTTGTCGTCGTAGATGCCACGCCAATGCGGCGTGACGCCGTCCTGCTCGTAAGTCACGCCCCGCTGCACCGAAACGATGCCGGGAATCTGGATCTTCTTGTTCAAGTCGTAGAGCACGTGCATGACCTCGTCCGACTCGTCGATCTCGACGATCGGCCGGTCGGGGAACACGCGTTGCAACGACTCGAGGAACGTCGCCCACTGCCGGGTGCCGTGGAAGTCGTCGACCATCATGAAGCCGCCGCGCAGGAGGTACTCGCGCAGACGGGCGGCGTCTCCCTCGTCGAGGTACCAGCGGCCCACTTCCACGGCGTAGAGCCAGGGGTAGTTGAAGAGCGAGTCGTCGCCGAGCTTGAGCATCCTGCCGTCGCCGATGTCCACGCGAGTGAGACGGCCGACGCCCATCGTGAAATGTTCCTCCGCCTCGGGGCAATCCGTGAGCCACGACCCGGGGCCGCACCCGCTGAATCCGCCGCCAAACCCGCCGAACCTGCCGCCCCCGCGGCCATAGTCCCGGTAGTACATCCGGCTGAAGTGCAGCTCCGCCGTGGGCCAGTTCGCGAGCGCCTCCGCCTCGTCGCCGGCGGCGGCGAAGCAGAACGACAGAATCGCGAGGACGGAGCACACCGGGATTGCCGCTCGCCGCATCATCGAATTTTTTCGCCGCCCCTCGCCCCGGCCACGCGACCGGGTCCGCTCGATGGTATCCCGGCCCATCGCGACAACAAAGGCGACTTCGGACTCTAGGCGCAGGCGCGTCGCATTGGGTAAGCTCCAGCGGAACCCCATCGGATGCCGGGCCCGGGTGGCCGGCATCCACGCGACGCCAAGCGTGTCTGGAGTTTTGTCCAGAAGCGGGACTGTGATCCCGACGCCGGGCGTATCGTTGCGAGACGCACGCGCCGGACGCCGCGGCGGCCGTCTGCGGGCGGCTTGGCCGCGGGGTCGTTGTAGCGCAGCCAATCGGAGCCGCCGTGTTCGAGCTCTTGTTCAAGTACTCTCGCGCCACTTTCGAACGAGGCGAGCTCGCCTTCGCGAGCGGCTGGCCCGTGTGGCTGCTGATCACTCTGATCGCAGCGGCCGCGGTGGTCGTGGGCGTTACCCTTGCGCGGCGCAATTGGGGCCTCGGGCTCGCGAAAGCGTCGGCGCTCGGCGTGCTGCAGGTGGCGCTGCTGGCGCTCTTGTTCGTGCTCGCCTGGCGGCCCGCGCTCGTCACGCAGACGCTGCGGCCGCAGGAGAACTCGGTGGCCGTACTGCTCGACACCTCGGCGAGCATGCTCTACGGCACGGGCGACGAGTCGCGGCTCCAGCAAGCGGTGGGCGCGCTCACCGAGCGCGCGTTGCCGCAGCTCGAATCGCAGTTCGAGGTGAACACTTACGCGTTTTCGGGCGACCTCGTCGATCTCCCGTCGAAGAAGCTCGATCAGATTCCGCCGCCCGGCCCGGTCACGCACATCGGCGACGCGGTGCTCGGCGTGCTGCGAGGCGCGCAGTCGGGTGCCGTGGCGGCGGTGGTGCTCGTGAGCGACGGCAACGACAACTCCACCGACTTCGACGCCGCCAAGATCGCCGAGATCGCGAGCTTCGGCGTGCCGGTGCACACGGTGGGCGTCGGCGCGGAGTCGATCTTAGGCGACCTCGAGCTCGAGGACGTGCAGGTGGCGCCCGTCGGCTTGGCCGGCTCCACGGTGAGCGCGCAGGTGAGCATCCGCCACGACGGCGCCGCGCTGGCGCAGCTCAAGGTCTATGACGGCGAAAAGATCCTCGCGTCGCAGCAGATCCCGCTGCCGAGCGGCTCGGGCGTGGTCACGCGCTGGATCGACCTCGACGTGGGGCCGGTAGGCGTCCGCGACCTGAAGTTCGCGCTGGACGCGCTGCCCGGTGAGACCAACACGATCAACAACGCGCGCCTCCGGCCGATGGAGGTGCCGCAGCAACGCCGGCACATTCTCTACGTCGACGGCGAGCCGCAGTGGGAATACAAGTTCATCCGCCGCGCGATCGAGGACGGCGGCGCCGTGCGCCTCGCGAGCGTGCTCAAGACCACGGCGAACAAGCTCTACCGCCAGGGCATCGAGTCGGCGGACGAGCTCGCGAGCGGCTTCCCCGAGGACGAGCTCACGCTGTTCAAGTACGACGCGCTCATGATCGGCAGCTACGAGGCCGCCGCCTTCACGCCCGAGCAGCAGGACATGATCCGCGAGTTCGTGAGCCGCCGCGGCGGCAGCTTGCTGATGCTCGGCGGACGCCGCGGCTTGGCCGACGGCGGCTGGGGCGCGACGAGCGTGGCCGAGGTGCTGCCCGTGGAGTTGCCCACGCCCGAAGGCCCCACCTTCACGCGCACGCCGGCCAAGGCGCACCTCACCGATGTGGGCCGCAGGTCGGCGCTCACACGGCTCGCGTCCGACGACGCGGCCAACGCCAAGAGCTGGGAGGAGCTGCCGGATCTCGCCGATTTCCAGCACGTGGGTGCCCCGAAGCCTGGCGCGCAGGTGCTGCTCGAGGCCACGATCGACGACAAGCGCGAGCCGCTGCTCGTGCAGCAGCGCTTCGGCAACGGCATGTCGTACGTGTTCACGACCGGCGGCAGCTGGCGCTGGCAGATGCAGCTCCCGCACGAGGACATGCGGCACGAGACGTTCTGGCGGCAGCTCCTCCAGGCGATCGCGAGCACCGCGCCGCAGGCGGTGACGCTCTCCTCGCCGTCGGTGTTCTACGGCGACCAGAGCGAGGTCACGCTGCGCGCCGACGTCCGCGACAAGCTGTTCCAGCCCACGTCCGACGCCGTCGTGAAGCTGTCCGTGTCCGACGGCCAGGGCCCGCCCACCGAGGTCTCCATGACGCCGGTCGCGGGCGAGCGGGGCGTGTATCAGGCCGTCTACGAGACCCAGCATCCCGGCATGTTCCGCTTCGACGCGATCGCGCAGAAGGGCGACGAGAAGCTCGGCGAGGCGCAGTTCGCGGTGCGCCGCGAGGACGGCGTGGTCGAGCACTATCACGTGCAGCAAAACCGCGCGCTGCTCGAGCGGCTGGCCGCCGCCACCGGCGGCAAGTACTTCGCCTTGAACGACTTGAGCAAGCTGCCCGAAGCCGTGAGCTTCTCCGAGGCCGGCACGGTCGAACGTCAAGTGCTCGACCTCTGGAACATGCCGATCGTCTTCCTCGTGCTCCTCGCGCTGAAGAGCGCCGAGTGGTTGCTCAGACTCTTTTGGGGGCGTCTGTGACGCGAATGAATCAACTGCCGCCGAGCCCCCGCGCAACGCCGGAAGAGGTTTTGATGAGGGCGCCGCTGACGATACGGGCGGGTGCAGGGTGGATCTCAAGGATGCTGAAAGCGAGCCTGCGCGTCGAAGGGGTCTTCCGAGACCGTCGCCGCACAGGGAT
>DASUFK010000006.1:0-7564 GCA_036274615.1 Gammaproteobacteria bacterium
GACGCTGCCCTTCTGCTCGTACACGGGCTGGAAGCCGTCCCGGATGCTGAGCCAGTTCAAGTACTGCGCGACCTCGTCCCAGGTCACGCGCACCACCGGCTGCGTATCGCCGTTGAGCGTCTGGCCGGAAAACTCGCCGGAGTCGTGGTCGGGCTTGAACTGGCGGAAGTCCGCGTTGGTGACCTCGCGCGTGCCGAGGTAGAACGCCTTCGTGAGCTTCACCGGGCGCAGGATCTCGTTGGCGCGCCGGTCCTTCTCACGGCGCGACGTGCCCATGGTGTACTGGCCCGCCGGGATCAGCTTGAGCTCCTGGGCGAGGCCGGTGAGCAAGCTGCGCTTGTAACCGTCGCCCGTGGTGCGGTCCTGACTCTCGAGCTTGAACTCGCGGATCTGCGGATAGCCGGGGCGCGGCGTCACTTGCTCGCGCGCGGTGGCGAAGCCGGGCTGCCGGATCTCGAGCACGTGCTCGAGCGCCGTGAGCGTGATGCGGCTCGGCGTGACCCCGCGGCGCTGGCCGTCGACCCAGATCTCGGCGCTGGCGGGCTCGCTGCGCACGTCGATCTCGCCGTACTGCGCCGTCAAGTCGATGCTCAGGCGCCGGCCGCTGTCGGCGGCCACGGATACCTCGCGCATGTCGGTTTCGAACCCTGGCTTCGCGAGCGTGAGCCGATGCGCGCGATCGGGCGTGAGCCGCACGGTGAGCGGCGTGCGGCCGCGGAACTCGTCGTCGATGCTGACGCTCGCCTCGCTCGGGTTGCTCACGATCTCCACGCGGCCGTCGGCCTTGGCGAGCTTCACCTCGGGCAGCTCCTGCGGCTGGTTGGCGCTCACGACCACGCGGTTGCGCCACGCGTTGTAGCCCGCGAGCCGCACCTCCACGTCGCGCTCCCCCGACATGAGCTCGAGCTCGATCGGAGTGACGCCGGCTTCCATGCCGTCGACGATCACGGTGGCGCCCGCCGGCTGCGTCGCGAGCTTCACGGGCGCCCAGTTCGGCGTGAGCTTCGCCACCAGTGACTGGCGCTCGCCCGCCCCCCGCACCTCGAGCTCGAGCACCTCGGTGAGATAGCGGTCGGCCGAGAACTCGAGCCGGTGGAGACCGGGCTTGATCTCCTTGTCGGTGAGCGGCGTGGTGCCGAGCGGCTCGCCGTCGAGGGTGACCTGGGCCTGCGTCTCGGGATCGGTGGTGAGCGCCACGCGGCCGGGCAGCTTCGTGAACGACAGGTCGATCGATTGTTCGGCGCCCTTGCCGACGTCGATCTTGGTCTCGAGCGGATAGTAGCCCGTGGCGGCGGCGGCGACGCGGTGCGAGCCGGGGCGCAGGAAGAAGCGGTCCCCCACTCGCACCTTGAGCAACGTGCCCGGGATACTGATCTCGTCCGCCGCGGGCTCGAACTTGAGCTCCACGGACTTCGCCGTGAACGCGAACCACGCGACGACCGCGAACGCGGCGAGCGCGAAGCCGGCGGCGATCGCCGCCTTGCTCGGCCCGCGGCGCTTGGACGCCGCGGCCTCGGCCGACTTCGGCTTGAACGCGATCGGCGTGATCGCAACGTCGCCGCGGCCGCGCGCGACCTCGGCGATGTCGGGCGGCGCCGTGTCTTCGGCCGTGACCAGCAGCTCGACGCCGAGCCGCAGCCGGCCGTCGCGGAGCACGCAGTGCAAGCGCGCGCGATCGAAGGCGATGACGTCGCCGTCGCGGAGCTCACGCGGCCCCGTGACGGGCTGGCCGTCCACTCTCAAGTTGCGCGCGTTGCGTCCGGGCTGAACCGTGAAGGCCGCACCCTGCCGGCCGATCTCGACCGAACCGGGCAAGCCGGCGAGAGCGACGTCCGCGCCCGCGTCCGAGCCGATCCGCACGGGCAGCGCAGCCGCGTCGAACTCGCGGCGCGAGCCGCCCGAGTCGACCGCCACCACCCACTCACCGCTCCTTGCACCGGTCGTCATGATTCGCCTTTCCTCTCAGATCGTCTCTTTGCAGACGACGTCTATCGGCTGCGGATCGCGGCCCGGCACCACGGTGAAGGTCTGGCGCACGTCGCGGTAGCCGTTGCGGCTGCCGACCGCGGTGTAGGTGCCGGGCCGGAGCTCCACTTCCTTGGCCGTGAACACGCCGAGCGGTCCTACGCGAAACAGCGTGACCTCCGTGAGCTGATCGGAGCGCAGCTGCACCTTGATCGGCGTCGACGCGAGCGTGGCGAGCCGCGTGAGCTTGTCGATCTGCTCGGTGAGACGCGGGCCGCGCGGGTCTTGCGCGTTCGCCTGCTCGAGCAGCTTGCGCGTGTCGGCGAGCACCGTGTCGCTGAAGAGCAGCGTGGGGTTGTCGATGAGGTTCGCGAGCTTGGCGTCGAGGCTCTGACGCGCCTCGGCGCGCGCGAGTCCGGACTTCGCGAACTCGAGATTCGGATCGGTGCCGAGCGCATCCTTGTAGCTCGCGATCGCCTGCGGCCACATCTCGCGCGCCTCGAACGCGGCCGAACGCGCCTCGGCGAGCTCGATCTTGCCGAGCTTGGTGCCTTGCTCGGCTTGCGCGAGGCCTTCCTGCGCCTCGCGCGCATTCGGGCGGAGCTTGAGCGCCGCGGTGAACTGTTCGTTGGCGCCCAGGAAATCCTTCGCCGCGAGCGCCGCGAGGCCTTTCGACATCGCTTGCTCGAACTCCTGGTTCTTGAGGTTGCCCGTCACGGCGTCGAGCGCGGTGCGCGCCGCTTCCCACGTGGGATCGATCGCGAGCGCGTCGCGGTAGCTCCCGATCGCGGCCGTCGCCTCGCCCGCCTGCCGTTGCTCGTCGCCGCGCCGCACGAGCGCGAGCACGTCGGGCAGGCGCTCCGCGCGCGCGCGCTCGGCCTTCGCTCCCTTATGCTCCGGATCGATGCCGAGCACGATGTCGAACTGCTTGATCGCGAACTCCGCGTTGCCGGCGAGCAGCGCCTCCTTGCCGGCGTCGAAGGCGCTCGCGAGGATCTGTTGCGCTCGCTCGAGCAAGCTCTCGCCGAGCGCCGTGGCTTCGGTGTAGCGAGCCACCGCCGCTTCGAAGTCTTTAGCGAGATACGCGTCGTCGCCCGCGTCGCCGAGCGACTTGTAGCGGCTTAAGTCTTCGCCGGCCCAGGCTTCGGCGCCGTGGCCGGACAAATCCTTTTGCTGCGGGAGCAACGCCGCCAGCAAGGCGTCGGCCTGCTTCTGCAGCTCGGCCAGCTCCTGCGGCGACAGCTCCCGCTTCGGGGGCTCCGTGGCCGCGGGCGCTTCCACCGGCGCCGGCGCCGCCTCGCGCGCGGTGCGGGCCTCCGTCATCCAGCGCGGCAGCACGAAGAACGCCACGAACATGAGGAGCAGCACGGCCGCGCCGCCGATGACGACCCAAACGGTGCCCCCCGATCCGCCGCTCGCGGGCGCCCCCACGCTCGACGGCCCGCCGGCGGCCGCCGGGCGAAAGCCGGGCCTTACCGGAACGATGGTTTCTTCGTGTTGGGTGGGATCCACGGAAGCGGCGTCGAATGGCTAATGGGTTGCTGCGGCAGATTCTAAGACATCGAGGAATTCCGAAAGTCCCCCGGGGACGTCGCCGGCGCGGAGCAGCGCGAGGAGCACCACGTCGGCCAGCCGCCGGAGCGCCGGAGCGGCGCCCGGCGCGAGCGGCCAGGCCGGAGGCGCCGCGTTCTCGCTCGGGGCGGGGCCGTAGGGCAGCCGCGCGGCGAGCAGCTCGTAGAGCAGCGCGGCGAACGCATAGCAGTCGTCGGCGGGCGTGACGGGGCCGGGCCTGCTGCCGGGCGGGCGATGAGCCGCCGTGGCGCCGGCGTGCGCCGCGGGGGCGCCGATCGGCAGCACCGAGCCGAAGTCGATGAGCTTCGCGCGGTCCGCCGCGTCGAACAGCACGTTGCGCGCCTTGAGGTCGCGATGCACGTAGCCGCGCGCGTGCACGAATCGCAGCGCCACGCCCACGTCGGCCGCCGCACGCAGCCAATGGCGCGGCTCGGCGCCGGCGAGCGATGCGAGGTCGCCGCCACCGAGGTACTCGAGCGCGATGGCCGGCACGCCGTCGACCTCCACGAGCCCGAGCGTCTCGACGACGTGCGGGTGAGCGAGCGCGGCGAGGAGCTCGTGCTCGCGAGCGAGGCTCGCGCGCGCGCCGGGGCGCGCGCGGAGCTCGGGTTTCAGCATCTTGAGCGCTATCGGGCGGCCGGCCGCGGCCGCGCGCCACACCTCGGAGCTGCCGCCGTTCGCGACGCGCTCGACCGACACGAGCCCCGCCCCCAGCGGCGCTCGGCCGCGCACCGATGGCGAACGGGCACTGCGGCGGGGAAGCTCGAGCTCAGGTCCCGGTGTTCGTGAGATTCGCGGCTGCATCGGGTGTGGCTTCAGCCTGAGAGGGGGCTTCAGCCTGCGCGTCGGCCGGCGCAGCCTGCTCGGAGGCCGTGCCGCCCGCGGCGTCGGTGGCGCCGGGTTCCGCTGCCGCCGTCACGCCGATCTGACCGGGGCCGAGATCGAGGCCTGCCGGCACGAATGGCTCGTCCGGCACGGTGGAGATCTCGATGTTCTCGGGGACGAATCCGCCCTCCGCCACGAACATCTGCCGCAGCAGGTCGCGCCATTCCGCGTACTGCGCATCGGCCGTGCCCGTGAGCCGGTGCTCGGTGCCTTGGACTTCGACGACCATCGGCTTGATCTCGTCGTCGAAGCTCGCCGAGAGCTCGCTCAGGGTGTCGATGTGCAGTTTCTTCTCCTGCCGGCGCACCTGGCTCGTCTTCAGCATGTCCATGCCGACGTACATCATCGCGTCGCGAATCACGCGATCGGTGAAATCGTTGTTACTCGAGTTGGTGCCGTAGACGATCGACGCGACGATCGTGGCGACGCCCATGCCCGTGCGCCAGCGCGCGGACTTGGTGAGCTCCGCGACCTCGATCGACTCCTCGCGCGAGTACTCGCGCCAACCGTCGTAGGACTTGGTGGCGTCGGTGTAGAACTTGTCGTAGTGCTGGTCCAGCGTGTCGAGGAACAGCCGCTCGCGCTGCCGCACGCGTTGCGTTCGGTCGAATTGCGGATCGCCTTCGGCGGGCAGCCGGTTGATCTCGTAACGGCCCTTCTTCCCATCCTCGGTGACGTAACCGGTGAACGCCTCCGGGCTCAGATCGGCGGCGTAGCGCATGCTCGCGACGGTGCGAATGTTGCGCCTGTCCGCGGCGGACAGCTGCGCGTACGCGGCGGCGAGGTCGTTCGCGATCTCGTTGAACACGTCTTGGTAAGGATCGAGGTCGGGATAGCGTTGCCGATTGAAGGCGCCCGCCGCGGTTTCCATGTCATAGCTCTTGTCGAGCCAGGTACGGCCGGTGGCATCCACGGCGGTGGCGTGCAACTGCAAGACGTTGCCGTCGGAGTGCAGAATCTTCGCGTCGACGCTCAAGTCGGCGGCGGTCGTGTCCTTCGGCGTAACCCACACCGAGCCCCAGTGGCCGCTCTTCTGCAGCGTGTCGCGCAGCAGCACCGCCATGTAGAGCGACTCGCTGCGGCGGATCTGCACGAACGTGCCTGCTTTGATCAGCTCCTCGACGACCTTCTTGTCGACCTCGCCCGCGGGCACGCCGGGGTCGAACACCGAGACTCCGACGTCGAGCAACTCGGCTTCCGGAACGTCTTGCTTCGCGGCCGTGAGGGGTACCGAGTGCGCGATCAGCACTTCCTGACTCGTGCAGCCGAATCCGCCGGCGAGCATTCCGCTCACCATCAGGCTCACATATCCGATACGCCGCATGACCAACCTCCCTGAGTCTTCTCGCCTACTGGCGAGCCAGGATCTTCTTGTACTCGTTGTATTCGTTCCAGAGCGAAGCGCGGAGGAACGGATCCTTCTCTTGGGTCGCCGCCTCGCAAAGCTGGCGAGCGACCTTGTCGTTATCGTTGCAGCCCTGCACGGTCTTCGCAGGCTCGTCGGGCTCGGGCGGGATCGACGCGTTGCTGCCGGCGCCGCCGGTGCCGCCGCTCTCGCCGCCGCCGTTGCCCGCGCCCGCTTGACCGCCGCCGGCACCGCCGCCCCCGCCACCGCCGCCCACGTTCGAGCCGCCCACGCCGCCCGCATTCGCGCCGCCGAGACCCTGATCGGCGGCCGCACCGCCGCCGTTCTTCGCGATCGTCTGCTGCTCGTTCTTCATGACGGCGTCGAAGTCGCCGAGCGACTTGTTGAACGCCTCGTCGCCGCCCTGACCGCCGCCGCCGGGGCCGCCGGGGCCGTCACCGAACGGGTTGTCGACGCCGCCCTTACCCTGGCCGCCGGAGCCGCCTTGGCCGCCCTGACCGTCGCCGCCGCCGGAGCCGTTGCCCGCGGTGCGCGAGTCACCGCCGCCGCCGCTGCCGCCCGGGAACTCGCCCGACCCGCCGGCGCCGGCGCTGCCCTGCGAGCCGGAGCCGCCGCGCCCGGCTTGGCTGCCGTTGGCGCCGTTGCCGCCATTGCCCGCCTGCGAGCCGCCCTGGCCGCCCTGGCCTCCGGCTTGGCCGCCGCGTCCGCCGCCGCCGCCGGGAAATTCGCCGGGAAAATCGTTGCCGGCCTGCCCGCCGCCGCCCCCGCCCGCGCCGCCGCCGCTCGAGCCGCTGCCGCGGGAGTTGCCGCCGGCCTGACTGCCGTTGCCGCCGCCCTGGCCGCCGTCGATCCCGGAGGGGAACGGCGAGTTGCCCGCGCCGCCCGCATTGCCCTGCTGACCGCCGCCGCCGCCCGAGTTACCGCCGCCACCGGACGAGCCGCCACCACCGGATGAACCGCCGCCGCCCGACGAACCGCCGGGGAATCCGCCGGAGGACGAGGGAAACTGGGAGCCGCCGGAACCCGAGCCACCACCCGAGGAGCCGCCGCCCGACGAGCCGCCGCTACCGGACGAGCCGCTGCCGCCCGAAGAACCGCCACCGCCCGAGCCGTTGCTGCCCGAGCTCCCGCCGCCTTGCGACGCGCCACCCGAGCTGCCACCGCCGCCCGATGCGCCGCCACTGGCGCCGGAACCGCCGCCGCTCGAGCCCGAGGAGCCGCCCGACGAGCCGCTGCTGCCGCCCGAGCTACCGCCCGACGAGCCGCCGCCGCCCGATTGCTGACCGCCCTGCTTGCCGGCCGACCCCTGCGAGCCGCCGGACTGACCCGACGAGCCGCCGCTCGAGCCGCTCGAGCCGCCGGTGGGGATCGGAATGCTGATGCCGCTGCCGCTTTGCGGGCCGATCTGCTGTTGGCTGGTGCAAGCGGCGACTACACCGAGCGCCAGGCTCGATACCAGGAGCGCTCGGATATTCGTGAGAGTCATGCTTCAACCTCCTCGATTCGAGTCGAGGTCTACGGGCCGGTGCCACGGAGTCGAGTTCATTAATTAGTTACTCCGGGCGCTGGCCAAGTTCACTGTACGGCGAAGGAAGCGCGGCGGGCTCGAGATCTTGCATAACGCGCGAGCGACGCGCGCGGTTGACCGCAGTCGGCGCGGTCGGGATCGGGCCGACGCTCCTGTTAATATGTGCCCTTCGCGGTACAAAAATTAACTCGATCCAACAGGGGCGACTCATGCGCACGATAACACCGTTTTGCGGACTGCTTCTATTG
>DASUFK010000007.1:0-19062 GCA_036274615.1 Gammaproteobacteria bacterium
AACGGTACGTCGGCCGGGGCGCGAGTCAGTCCGCGCTAGTATCCGGCCCGACAAGGGCGAAGCAGCGCCACGTCGACGGCGTCGTCCGCACGAGCGCGAGCCGTCCGGCTCACGTGCGCGCGTACCTCTCGCAGGCGCCGCTCGACGTCGAGCGAGAGCACCCACCCGCGGCCGCGCGGCCGGTCGCGGCCGAGCAGATCGGCGTCCGCGGGCACGGCGTCGTGCTCGTCCCGCGCGCTCTCCACTTGGGTGCGCGACGTGCGGACTGCTCCGGCGCCGCCGGCGCCGCGAAAGCTCTGTGTTCCCATGGTGACCTGACCTCCTTCTTTCGAGGCTGCACGGTACCGGCTCGCCGGTCACCGCGTCAGTCGTTTCGCGGTTCCACTTCGGTGACATGCCGGACGGCGCCTGTGACCGCGTTGTTACTTCGAATAGACCGGGACATAACTGCGATAAGACCGACGCCGTTACCCCGCGTCATTACGATGCACCGCCATCAGCAAACGACGTGCGGGCGCGATTGCCCGCTTCATCCAGGGAGACAGTCATGAGTTCCAAGGGCCAGGGACCGACCGCGTCGGTAACGTCACGAACGATCGGGTTTTCCGGTTTGGCGATCGCGATCGCCGTCGCGCTCGCCGCCGGGTCCGTTCGCCCGGCTGCCGCGCAAGACGCGTCGAGCTCGCTCGCCGCGTCGAACGACGAGATCACGGTGGTCGCGCGGCGGCGCGAGGAGTCGGTGCAGGAGGTGCCCATTCCGGTCTCCGTGGTGGGCGGCGATCTCGTCACCGACACGGGATCGTTCAACGTCAACCGCATCAAGGAGCTCGTGCCCACGGTGCAGCTGTACTCCTCGAATCCCCGCAACACCGGCGTGAACATTCGCGGCCTCGGCGCGCCGTTCGGCCTCACCAACGACGGCATCGAGCCCGGCGTGGGCTTCTACGTCGACGGCGTGCTCTATGCACGGCCGGCGGCGACGACGCTCGACTTCGTCGACGTGCAGCAGGTCGAAGTGCTGCGCGGTCCGCAAGGGACGCTGTTCGGCAAGAACACGACCTCGGGCGCGATCCTCGTGACCACGCGCAAGCCGAGCCGCGATCCGGGCGCCACGTTCGAGCTCGGTTACGGCAACGAGGGCTTCGCACAGGTCAAGGGCTCGGTCACCGGACCGCTCGGCGAAAGATTCGCGGGCCGGTTCTCGGTGTCGGCCACCGAGCGCGACGGCAACATCTACAACGTGAGCACCGGGGAGTGGCTCAACGAGCTCGACAATGCCGGTTGGCGCGCGCAGCTCTTGTTCGAGCCGTCGGACCGCATCTCGGTGACGGCAACGCTCGACGATACTCGACAGAACCCGAACGGCTACGCTCAGGTGTTCGCCGGCGTCGTGCCCACGCTGCGGCCGGCGAACCGGCAGTTCGAGCAGATCATCGCCGACTTGGGCTATCAGCCGCCGAGCCGCGACCCGTTCGAACGCGTCACCGACACCGATACCCCCTGGCGATCCAGGAACGACTTGGGCGGCGCATCCGTCAACGTGGACGTCGAGCTCGGCCCCGGCACGCTCACCTCGACCAGCGCGTGGCGCTATTGGGAGTGGGGCCCGTCGAACGACCGCGACTACCTCGGCTTGCCGGTCGGCACGCTGTCGCAGGCGCCTTCGAAGCAGGATCAAATCACTCAGGAGATCCGTTGGGCCGGCGAGCTCTCGAGCCGGGTGAGCGGCGTGTTCGGTCTGTTCGCGTTCGATCAGACGATCAAGAGCAACCCCGTGCAGACCGAGCAAGCAGGGTCCGCCGCGTATCGATTCCTGGTTGCTCCGGGCACGCCCGGTGCGACGCCCGAGCTCTACGACGGCTACGGCAGTGCGATCACGTCGCACCTCGACGCGCAGAGCGCGGCGCTCTTCGCCAATATCGATTGGGCTATCACGGACCGCTTGCACCTGCAGCCCGGCATCCGTTTCAACTACGACGAGAAGAAGGTCGACTTCAACCGCAGCGTGTACGGCGGCCCCGCGAATCCGACGGCGCAGCAGCTGAATCTGCTGCTGGCGGTGTACCGGCCGCAGGCGTTCGTCACGGACGCGGACGACACGAACACGTCCGGTAATCTCACGCTGTCGTACGAGGTGAACGACAAGATCAATACCTATGCGACCTACGCGACCGCATTCAAGTCCGTGGGTTTGAACTTGGGCGGCTTGCCGCTCGACGCGCAGAATCGAACGATCCTGGACTCCGCCGTGATCGCGCCCGAAGACGTCACCAACATCGAAATCGGCATCAAGACCACACCCACGCGCCGGTCCACGGCGAACTTCACTCTGTACGACACGCAGATCGAGGATTTTCAGACGCAGGTCTTCAACTCGCAGTTCGGTGTCGCGCGCGGTTTCTTGGCGAACGCCGACAAGGTGCGTGTGCGCGGCGCGGAATTCGACGGCAGCTTCGAGATCGGCGACTCGGTGTCGCTGCACACGGCGATCGCGTACAGCGACGGCAAGTACGTCTCGTTCACCGACGCGCCGCCGCCGCTCGAAGAGACGGGCGGCCCGTCGTCGAAAGACATCTCGGGCGGCGCGCTGCCCGGCCTGTCGAAGTGGGCGGCCTCGTTCGGCGGCGAATACTCGACTCCGATGGCGCGGTTCGGTGGTGCGGAGATCTTCACGGGCTTCGACGTCTACTATCGCGACGGCTTCTCGTCGAGCCCGTCGCCGTCCCGGTATCTGAACGTCGACGGCTATTCATTGCTGAACCTCCGCGTGGGTTTCAAGGCGGACCGCTGGTCCGGGTATCTCTGGGCCCGCAACGCGCTCGACGAGCAGTACGTGGAGCAGCTGCTCGCGGCTCCCGCCGGCAACGGCGCGGGTCACTACGGCGCCGTGCTCGGTGATCCGCGAACCTATGGAGTCACCGTCCGCTATTCGTTCGAGTAACCGCGGCGGGTGGTACGGGCCGGCCCAACCTGCCTTTCGGTCGGCCGGCGTGCGCCAAAGGTAGATCAATCGGTTACGACGTCTTTCTAGAGTAAAGGCGTGCAGGCTAATACCGAAATGTCACCTCTACATAACCGCGCGGAGACCGACAACTCGGAGGGCGTTCAGTACCATGCCGAGCTAACGAACGAGCTTCGATGCGTGGTGTCTCGACAGGTATGTCGATTCTCTTGGAACAGGTATCTAAGGAGTACGGGGGCGCGGCCCCGGCCGTTAGCGACGTCACCACCAATATCGCCGAGGGCGAGCTGTTCGTGTTGCTCGGCCCGTCCGGCAGCGGTAAGAGCACGCTGCTGCGTGCGATCGCGGGCCTCACCACCATCGACCACGGCCGCATCGTGCTGCACGGCCGCGACGTCACCAATCTCGGCGCCAAGGACCGCGAGGTCGGTTTCGTCTTCCAGAACTACGCGCTGTTCCGCCACATGACCGTGGCCGACAACATCGAGTTCGCGCTGCGTGCGCGGCGCGTGCGCGGGGCGGAGCGCCGCAAGCGCCGCGCCGAGCTCTTGAAGCTCGTGTCGCTCGAGGGTTATGACCACCGCCTGCCGAGCGAGCTCTCGGGCGGCCAGCAGCAGCGCGTGGCGCTCGCGCGCTCGCTCGCTCATCAGCCGCGCGTGCTGCTGCTCGACGAGCCGTTCGGCGCGCTCGACGCGAAGATCCGCGAGGAGCTCCGCCGCGCCATCCGCGAGATCCAGCGCGCGGTGGGCATCACCACGATCCTCGTCACGCACGACCAGGAAGAAGCGTTCAGCATGGCCGACCGCATCGGCGTGATGGATCGCGGCCGGCTGCAAGAGGTCGGCGAGCCGCGCGCGCTCTATCAGCGTCCTGGCACGCGCTTCGTCGCCACGTTCTTGGGCGCCGCCAATCTGCTGCTCGGTCCGTACGGTTACCGCGACATCCAGCTCGGCGAATCGTTCTTCCAGGTCGACCGCTGGTCGCGCAGCCTCCGCAGCGGCGACGAGGCGGCGGTCGTGGTGCGCCCCGAGGACGTGGTGCTCGCCGATCAACGCGACCAGCTCAACGTGCCGGTGGTGTCGACGGCGAAGGTGCTCGAGCTGCAGTTCATCGGCGCGAGCGAGCGGCTCAGGCTCGAGGTCGCCGCGAGCGATACGCTTGCGAGCGCGCAGCGGCCCGGTGCGTCCACGTTCACGCTCGATGCGGCGCGAACCGCGCGGGAAGTGGAGATCATGCCGCTCGAGGTAGGCCAAACCGTGCACTTCGGCTTCAAGCGCATGCACGCGCTGCCCACTCCGATCAGCAGCTTGCGCCTCATCGCCAAGCCCGGCGAAACCGGCAACGAGCTCGTGTCGACGTCGATCGTGCGGGAGCTCAGCGAGCGCATGCACATCGAGCCGTTGTTCTACGACGCCGACTCCGAGAAGACGGAGCGGGTCCGCGGCCTGCCGGTAGTAACGTTGGATCCCGAGGCCGATCTCGGCGAGGCGCTGGTG
This sequence comes from Gammaproteobacteria bacterium, assembly GCA_036274615.1. Lineage (GTDB taxonomy): Bacteria > Pseudomonadota > Gammaproteobacteria > Steroidobacterales > Rariloculaceae > FEN-1219. The sequence goes on from DASUFK010000007.1 coordinate 4,459, forward strand.
CTGCTCGAGCAGGGTGCGCGCCAGGTGCTCGCCGTGGGCGACGGCGGGCAACAGATCGAGCGAATGCTGATCTACGTGGAGCCGTCGTCGTGCGGCCGCGACGCCGCGCTCGCGGCTTCGGCGAGCCTCGCGCGCCATCTCACGATCGACGTGACCATGCTCGTTCGTGACGACGAGCGGTCGATGAGCGGCGGTTGCTACCGCGACTTACTCGACCTGCGCAACACGTCCTTGCGGCTGCACGGCCTCGACATCCGCACCGAGACGTTCCGCGGCAGCGCGCCGCAAGTGATTCGCGAGCGGCTCGCGTCGTCCGACGAACAGACGCTGCTCGTGATCGGTCTCACCTCGCCCGAGCGCTGCAGCGACCTCGTCGACGACTTGAAGCAGCTGTTGCGCGACTCGCCGCCCGCCGCCGTGCTGTTCGTGAGCGGCCGCGACGAGCAGGAGCCGCAGACCGTTGCCGCCGAGCAGCCGGCCTATGCGGCCGCGTTCGCGCTGTAGCGGCGCTTCGGGGCCCATATGATCAAGAAGCTTGTCGCAAGTGCCGCGCTCGCCCTGCTGTTGTGCGCTTGCGGCGGCGGCGACTCCGCCGGTGTCAACGAGCTCAAGATCCTCAACGTCTCGTACGACCCCACGCGCGAGCTCTATCGCGAGGCCAACGAGAAGTTCGCGGCCAAGTGGCTCGCCGACACCGGCCAGCACGTCAAGGTGCAGATGTCGCACAACGGCTCCGGCAGCCAGGCGCGCGCGGTCATCGACGGCCTCGACGCCGACGTGGTCACGCTCGCGCTCGCGTGGGACATCGACAACATCCAGATCTTGAGCCGGAGATTGCCGGCGAACTGGCAGTCGCGGCTGCCGTTCAACAGCTCGCCGTACACGTCGACGATCGTGTTCCTCGTGCGCAAGGGCAACCCGAAGAACATCCACGACTGGCCGGACCTGCTCGCCGACGGCGTGCAGGTGATCACGCCGAACCCGAAGACCTCGGGCGGCGCGCGCTGGAACTACCTCGCGGCCTGGGGCTTCGCGCTCGAGCGCGCGCTCGGCGGCGATCTCGGCAAGGTCGTCGACGCGCCCAAGGACGCTCTCGAGAAGGCGCAGTCCGAGGCGGAAGAATTCGTCCGGCAGCTCTATCGACACGTGCCCGTGCAGGACACGGGCGCGCGCGCCGCCACCAACACGTTCGTGCAGCGCGGCATCGGCGACGTGCTGCTCGCGTGGGAGAACGAGGCCATGCTGGCGCAGGCCGAGATGGGCCAGGACGCGTTCGACATCGTGAATCCGTCGGTGAGCATCCTCGCTGAGCCGCCGGTGGCGCTCGTAGACGCCGTGGTCGACCGCAGGGGCACGCGCGGCGTGGCCGAGGCGTATCTCCAATATCTCTACAGCGACGAGGGGCAAGACATCGTCGCCCGCAACTATTTCCGGCCGCGCGTGCGTGCGATCGCCGAAGCCTATGCCGATCGCTTCCCCAAAATCCGGCTGTTCACGATCGACGACGTGTTCGGCGGCTGGCGCGAGGCGCAGGAGACGCACTTCAAGGACGGCGGAATCTACGACCGGATCTTCTCCGCCGAGGCCGCGTCCTCGTCCGCCCGTTAGCGCATGCTTCGGCTAACCCGTCTCCAAGAGATCTGACATGGCTACCGCGAGGGGGTGGGTAGCGCCCAGCGTGCTTCCCGGCTTCGGCTTGACGCTCGGCTTCGCCGGCATGTTCCTCACCGCGATCGTGCTGGTGCCGATGGCGGCGCTGATCATGCGCGCGGCGAGTCTGCCGTTCGCCGAGTTCTGGCGCATCGCAACCGAGCCGCGGGCGCTCGCAGCCTACCGGCTCACGTTCGGCTGCGCGCTCGTCGCGGCAAGCTTGAACGCCGTGTTCGGCTTCATCATCGCGTGGTCGCTCGTGCGCTACCGTTTCTACGGGCGCAGGCTCGTGGACGCCATCATCGACCTGCCGTTCGCGCTGCCCACCGCCGTCTCCGGCATCGCGCTCGCCACCGTGTTCGCGCCGAAGGGCTGGATCGGCTCGCTGCTCGAGCCGCTCGGGATCCACGTCGCATACACGTGGGTGGGCGTGGTGCTCGCGCTTACGCTGATCGGTCTGCCGTTCGTGGTCCGCTCGGTGCAGCCGGCGCTGGAGGAAGTCGACGCGAGCCTCGAGGAGGCCGCCGAGTCGCTCGGCGCCGGCCGCTGGGGAGTGTTCCGGCGCGTGATCTTGCCCACCGTGCTGCCGTCGCTCGCCACCGGCTTCACGCTCGCGCTCGCGCGGGCAGTCGGCGAGTACGGATCGGTGATCTTCATCGCGGGCAATCTGCCGATGCGCACGGAGATCATTCCGCTCTTGATCGTCATCAAGCTCGAGCAATACGACTATCTCGGCGCGGCCGCACTCGGGCTCGTGATGCTCTGCGTCTCGTTCGTGATGCTGTTTGCGATCAACGCGATCAGCGGCTGGCGCATTCGGCGCGTCGCGGGGAGGCGCTGATGGCCCAGTCGACGAGCGTGGCGGCGGAGAAGGCCCGCAATGACCTCGGCAGCCGGCTGATTCGCGCCGCGCTGATCGGGCTGTCCGTGGCGTTCCTGGCGTTCGTCCTCGTGGTGCCGGTGGTGTCGGTGCTCGGTTACGCGTTCGCGCGAGGGTTCCGCGTATACCTTGCCGCGCTGCACACGCCCGACACGATCGCCGCGATCAAGCTCACGTTGCTCACGGCCGCGATCGTGGTGCCGGTCAACACGGTGTTCGGCGTCTCGGCCGCGTGGGCGATCGCGAAGTTCGACTTCCGCGGCAAGCAGGTTCTGATCACGCTCATCGACCTGCCGTTCTCCGTATCGCCCGTGATCGCCGGCCTCGTGTTCGTGCTGCTGTTCGGCGCGCAGGGCTGGTTCGGCCCGTGGCTCCGCGAGAACGACGTGCAGATCGTGTTCGCGTTCCCGGGCATCGTGCTCGCGACGCTGCTCGTGACCTTCCCGTACGTGGCGCGCGAACTGATCCCGATCATGCAGCTGCAGGGCCGCGAGGCGGAGGAGGCGGCCGTGAGCTTGGGCGCCGGCGGCTGGACCACGTTCTTCCGAGTGACCGTGCCCAGCATCCGCTGGGGGCTCCTGTACGGGGTGATCCTCTGCAACGCGCGCGCGATGGGGGAGTTCGGCGCCGTGGCGGTGGTCTCGGGCCACATCCGCGGCCTCACCACCACGATGCCGCTGCAAGCGCAGGTGTTGTACGACGAGTATGATCTCACCGGGGCGTTTGCCGTGGCCTCGCTGCTCATGCTGCTAGCGTTGCTGACGTTGATCGTGAAGGCGCTCGTCGAGGCGTTCGGGGCGCGGCGCCGGCGTCCCGCTTGATAAAGCAGCTCGAAAGACTGAAGCAGCTCAAGCTGCACACCCCGTGGCTCAGACTGCACGCGCCGGGCCTGGCCGGCCGTCTCGCGATTGCCACGGGTGTGCTGGTGACGCTCGCCGTGGGCTCGATGCTGATCGTGGGCCTGGGCTCGCTGCGCTCGCTCGCCGAGGCCGAGGCGCTCACACGTGCCGAGCTGGCGGCGTCGGCCGCTCGCGAAGGGCTCCGTCAGAGCACCGAGGATCTGCTGACGGCGGCGCGAATCTTGGCCGAGCGGCCGGCGTTGCAACGCGTGCTGGGCGGCTCGATTCGCGACGGCGTGCCGCCGTACCTCACTCGTTATTGCGAAAACGCCGGTCTCGATGCGTGCGCCGTCGTGCAGAACGGCAAAGTGCTCGCCACCACCACCGGCCCCGACCTCGGTTGGGACTTGATCGTGCAGGCAGCCATGGAGCAAGGCGAGCGCTTCATGGTCACCGGCGCCGCCGACGTGGCGATCGCCGGCGCGCAAGCCTCGGTCGAGAACTACGACGGCATCGGCGTGCTCACGATTCGCCGAATGAGCGACAAGCTCGCGCAGCGCTTGAGCGAGCGGGCGGGCCTCGAGGTGCGGATCGTGGACTTCGGCTCGTTCAAGCCCGGCGAAGGTCCGCTCGCGGTGCTCAACACCGACGCGCTGTCGCGCGGCGCGCCCGTGGCCGCGTACGTCGGCGAGCTCGATTCGTATTGCGCGAGCCTGCCCGTGGCTTCCGCGAGCGGCGAGACGGTGGCGCTTCTGCAGACGCTCCTGCCCGCGAGCCGCGTCACCAATCCCCTCACGCGCAGCGGCCGCCGGATGTGGGCCGTCGCGATCCTGATCGCGGCGCTGGCCACGGGCAGCGCCGTGCTCATCGGCCGCTATTCCATCAGCGCGGTGGAGCGGCTCACCGATGCGGCTCGGCGGCTCGGCGCGGGCGACCTCGGGGCGTCGATCCCGGTGGGCGGCGGCAAAGAGCTCACGATGCTCGGCAACACGATGGAGGAGATGCGCCGCAACCTCGTGGACCTCACCGGCGAGCTGCGCCGCCGCGAGCTGCAGGCGCAGGCGGTGGTCGGCGGCATCATCGAGGGCGTGTATGCCGTCGACGAGCAGCGGCGGATCAAGTTTCTGAACCCGCAAGCCGAACGGCTGCTCAAGGTGTCGGCCGCCGAGGTCACCGGCATGTTCTGCGGCGATGTATTGAAACCGCAACGCGACGCGCACGGCCGCCGCCCTTGCGACCACTCGTGCCCTATCCTGGCGGCGCGGCGCGACGGTTCCGCGCGCGCGCTCGAGCAAGTGGCGCCCGCGCCCGACGGCGGCGTGCGGCGCGTGGTGATCTCGAGCGCGGCGCCCGTGGACGATCTCCAGGTGCAAGTGCTGCGCGACGAGACCGAGCTCGAGGCGGTGCGCCGCACGCGCGACACGGTGCTCGCCAACATCTCGCACGAATTCCGCACGCCGCTCGCGGCTCAGCTCGCATCGATCGAGCTCCTGAGCGACGGCATCGGCACGATGGGCGAGGGCGCGCAACGCGAGCTCGTGTCGTCGCTGCAGCGCGGCACCCAACGGCTCACGTGGCTCATCGACAATCTGCTCGAGAGCGTGCGTATCGAATCCGGTCAGCTCGCCATCCGCCACCAGGACGTGCTGTTCGACGACGTGATCGTGGCCGCGCGCGAGCTCATCGAGCCGCTCATCGAGCAGCGCGGTCAGCGCATCGAGGTGCGCCTTACGGACGACGTGCCCGTGATCCGTGGCGATCAGCAGCGTCTCACCCAGGTCCTCGTGAACCTGCTTGCGAACGCGAGCAAGTTCGGTCCGCCGAACAGCATGATCGAGATCGGCGCGCGCGCCGCCTCGGGCGGAGGGCTCGAGCTCTGGGTCGAGGACTCGGGGCCCGGCCCGAAGGACCCGGACGACGGCGCGCTGTTCGAGCAGTTCCACCGCTCGGGCGGCGAGGATCCCGACGAGAGCGGGCTCGGTCTCGGCCTCTTCATCGTGCGCTCCATCGTCGAGCGGCACGGCGGCACCGTCTCGCTCGGCCGCACCGCCGACTCGCGCACGCGCGCCTCGGTCGTGCTGCCGAAGGACGCGCCGGCGTGAAGGGTGCTCCATGAAGATCTTGCTCGTCGACGACGACCCCGATCTGCTCGCGGTAACGGGTTTCGCCCTGCAGCAGGCGGGATTCCTCGTGGTCAAAGCCGGCGACGGCATCGAGGCGCTCACCGCGTTTCAGCGCGAGCAGCCGGACCTCGCGGTGCTCGACATCAACATGCCGCGCATGAACGGCTTCGATCTCGCGAAACAGCTCCGCGAGCGCAGCCGCATTCCGCTGATCATGTTGACCGCGCGCAGCGAGGAGGAGGATGTGGTCAAGGCGCTGAGCATCGGCGCGGACGATTACCTCTCGAAACCGTTCAGCCCGAAGATCCTGCTCGCGCGCGTCAAGGCGCTGCTGCGCCGCGTGGGCATCGAAGCCGAGGAGACCGTCGCGCTCGGCAACTTGTCACTCGACGTGGCGGAGCTCACGCTGTCGGGCCTGCCGCGCGGCGTCGTGCGTCTCACGCCGCTCGAGACGCGCTTCCTGCAGCTGTTGATCGCGCAGGCCGGCCGCACGGTCTCCACCGACCGTTTGCTCGTGCACGTGTGGGGCAACCGCGCCGGCGGCAATCGGCAGCTGCTCAAGCAGCTCGTGCACCGGCTGCGGCAGAAGGTGGAGGACGATCCGTCCGCACCGAAGCTGATTCGAACGATGCCGAACGCGGGCTACTCGATCGACCCGGCCCCGGCGTAGATCCGCGTGATCGTGGGGTCTCTACCGGCCGGCGTTAGGGCGTAACGCGGCGACGCGTCATCGCCGCGGCGGCCTCGCGTGCCTGCTGCTCGTTTTGCCGCATTCGCATCTCCTCGAGATCGCGGCGCATGAGCTCGTCGTTCTGGAGGCTTGCGGCGCTGCGCGAATAGCAGCGCGTGATGCCGATCAACGAGCCCGTGGGCCGCTCCTTGCGGCAAACCGTATCGTCCGCGACCTTCTTGATGTCCACCGTGGGCACGGCGGCGGGGGCCGCGTCGGCGGCGGGCGGCGCTTCGCCACGGTTGTCCGCGAGCTCGGCCTCGGCGCTTGCCGGTGCCGCGGCCGTCTCCGCCACGGCAGGCGCCGCCGGCTCGGGCACCGCGGGTTCGGCTACGACGCTGGGGTAGGCAGCGAGAGGCGCCGTTGCGGCGTTCGCCTCGTCGGGCGCGGCAGACGGAGGCTCCGCCGCCAGCGACGCCGCGGCAGCGAGAAGCAGGATCGAGATCACGGGTGCTCTGTCCATGGAACGCCCCTCGTCAGCTCGTGCCGGTCGATCGTAGCACGCTTCGGATCGGCCGATCAGACGCGCTATACTCCGGCCGGGTCTCATTTTTTACCAGACGTACTCGTGGCCGACGACCTGTCGCCCCGAGCAATGGGGGAACAACAACAATGGCACTCTCGATTCATCCATCGGTCGACAAAGGTCTCACGGCCGCGGGCAAGGGGTTCTCCGGCGGCACGCTCAAGTGCAAGTGCGCCTCGCAGCAAGTGACGGTATCGATCGGCGCGCAAGTGGCGCACAACCACGTTTGCGGCTGCACCAAGTGCTGGAAGCCGAAAGGTGCGTTGTTCTCGCAAGTGGCCGTGGTCTCGAAGGACAAGGTGAAGGTCACCGCCAACGAGAACAAGCTCAAAGTCGTGGATCCGAAGGCCACGATCAAGCGCTACGCGTGCTCCGGCTGCGGCGTGCACATGTATGGCCGCATCGACAACGACAAGCACGCGTTCTACGGGCTCGACTTCGTCCATACGGAGCTCTCGACGGATCCCGGCTGGGCGCCGGCGGAGTTTGGCGCGTTCGTGTCGTCGATCATCGAGTCGGGGGCCGACCCGAAGAACATGGGCGCCGTGCGCGCGCGGCTGAAGGAGCTCAAGCTCGAGCCGTACGACTGCCTGTCGCCGCCGCTCATGGACGCGCTGTCGACGCATGCCGCCAAGCAGAGCGGCGTGCTCAGGGGTTGAGCTAGCTCGCGTCCAAGTTGGGCTCGGCCGCAGTTGCGCGGCCGAGCCCGCGACCCTGTTGGGCCGGGATGAGCGCCTGCAATCCCGGCGTTCGCTTCCGCTACTTCGCGACCGCACCCATCTCCTTGAGCACTTCGTTCGCGGCCTTGAACGCGTCGAGGCCCGCCGGGATTCCGCAGTAGACCGTGGCGTGCAGCAGCACTTCCTTGATCTCGTCCACCGTCACGCCGTTATTGAGCGCCCCGCGCACGTGTAGCTTGACCTCGGGCGAGCGATTGAGCGCCGTCAACATCGCCAGATTGATCAGGCTGCGAGTCTTGCGGTCGAGCCCTTCGCGGGTCCACGCATAGCCCCAGCACCACTCCGTGGTGATGCGTTGAAACGCCTGCATGAAGTCGTTCGCGGACTTCAGCGAGCCGTCCACGTACTCGCGGCCGAGCACCTCGCGGCGTACGGCGAGCCCGCGGTCGAACAGCTGGTCAATGGTGTCTTCTCTGTGGTCGGTCATGGTGGCTCCTGAACGGTTGGCAAAACGAAAGGCGCGCTGCGCCGGGAACGGCGAACTATACGGCCGCGAATTGCGTCCTGCATTCGCGATCGCGGACCCAAAAGGCGTCGCTCGACGCGCGTGCGCGTCGAACCGTTCGGTTCGTGGAGATCAGGCGCGCTCGGGGAAGACGACGTCGAGCATCGCGCGGATGTAGTCGCGATGCTGCTTCGACGAGAGCTCGACCTGCTGCATGTAGGCGTGGATGTGCCGCGACTCGAGCGTGCCGATCAGCACGTCGGCCGTGGTGCTGGCGTCGGCGATGCCCAAGAGGCCCGCGGTATTCGCGGCCGTGAGCCAGTCGGCGAGCAGCGCGCGGCACTTCGACGGCGTGGGATCCGGCAGCTCGGCCTCGATCTGCGCCGCGCGCAGCGTGATCGACCCGCCGATGAGCATGCCGAGATATTCGTTGAGCTCGACCAAGATTCTCGCGAGCTGCTCGCGCACCGGCACGTCGGGCTGAATGCCGCGATCGAGCTCGGTGATCGCCGTGACCTCCGGCTGCAGCGCCATCAACATGAGCTGCTGCTTGGAGCCGGTGCGTTGGAAGAGCGTGGCGGTGGAGACGCCGAGCTTCTTCGCCACCATGGCTACCGGGGCCTTGGGACCGCGATCGAGGAACACTTCGCGCGCGGCAATGCTGATCTGCTGATCGCTGACCTGTCTGCGTCGTCCCATGGCGGGCCATGATACTTGAAAAGCACGACACGGCGAGACGATTCCGCCAGCGATTTGACAGTACTTTCGCAGGCTCCGTGCACTCTCCGCTCCCGCGATCGGCGGAGCGAGAGGCCTTCGCGGAAAGCGCGGGGGCGCTGCGAACAGACTGTTCGACCGGCGCTTCGTCCAAGCGCGACGGGAACAACGCCCGAAAAAGTAACCGAACGATAAGATATTTACAACGAGGCGAACCGAGGCCAGCGAGTTAGAATCGCGGCTCGGCTCGAGGGGGAGAAGAACGATGGCGGTGCCACCCGGCGTTACGCGGCAGACCTTCGACAGGGCGCTCAAGGAGTTCGAGTCGGCGGTCGGCTCCCAGTGGGTCTTCACCCGCGACGACGACGTCGCTCTCTACCGCGACGCGTACTCGCCCTTTCAAGGCGAGCCCGAGGAGCGGCTCGCGTCCGCGGCCGTGGCGCCCTATACGGTCGAGGAAGTGCAGAAGGTCGTGCGCACGGCGAACACCTATCGCATCCCGATCTACCCGATCTCCACCGGCAAGAACCTGGGCTACGGCGGCTCGGCGCCGAACCTGTCGGGCAGCGTGGTGCTCGACTTGAAGCGCATGAATCGCATCCTCGAGGTCAGCGAGAAGAACGCCTCCGCGCTCGTGGAGCCGGGCGTCAGCTACTTCGATTTCTATCGGTACATCCAGGAGCACAAGCTCAAGGTCTGGATGGATTGCCCGGATCCCGGCTGGGGCAGCCTCATCGGCAACGCCGTCGATCACGGCGGCGGCTACACGATGACCACGTTCCGCAACCACTTCGACGCGCACTGCGGAATGGAAGTGGTGCTCGCCAACGGCGAGCTGCTGCGCACCGGCATGGGCGCGGTGCCGAACGCGAAGACGTGGCAGCAGTACAAGTTCGGCGCGGGCCCGTGGATCGACGGCTTGTTCTCGCAGTCGAATTTCGGCGTGGTCACGAAGATGGGCTTTTGGCTGATGCCCGAGCCCGACGCCTATCTCACGGGCACCGTGAGCGTGCCGAAGCATCAGGATTTGATTCAGCTCGTCGACATCCTCAATTACCTCGAGAACAGCGGCATCGTGAACGGCATGCCGCAGCTCGGCAGCCCGTTGCTCGGCGGATTCTTCAGCCCGATCGGCACGGAGCTTCGGGACCTATTGGCCCGCAACGCGTCCACGGAGGAGCTCGAGGCGTACGCGAAGAAGAGCGGCGTGGGCTACTGGAGCTGCACGGTGAAATTCTACGGCCCCGCCAAGTCGATCCAGGCGAGCTGGGAGTACTGCCAGGACAAATTCGCCGCGATCCCGGGCGCCACGTTCGAGGACGGCGAGCGCTATAAGTTTCCGCTGTCGGCGGGCGAGATCGAGGACATCACGCGCAATCAGGCCGCGGGCTCGCGCAGCGCCACGCTGCCCGAGTTCGGGGTGCCGAGCCTCACGATGTTCTCGATCGGCGCGCGCACCGACACCAATCCGAATCCGGGCGCGGGCCACATGTGGTTCTCGCCGATCATTCCGCGAACGGGCGAGGCGATCTTCGAGGCGAACCGGGTGTTCGCCGAGGCGTCGAAGCAGCTCGACGTGCCGTTGAACGCGGTCGGCTTCAGCTTGCCGAGCACCTACTGGAACCGCGCGTTCATTTTCCTGTTCGGCATGCCCGTGACCAAGGATGCCGCGACGAACAAGAAGAATCGCGCGAAGTTCGAGCAGATCGTGAAAATTTGTGCGGAGCACGGCTGGGCCGAGTACCGCACGCCGCCCGCGTTTCAAGAAACGGTGATGGACACGTACTCCTTCAACAACCATGCTCTGCGGCGGTTCCACGAGACGTTGAAGGACGCCGTCGACCCGAACGGCATCTTGGCGGCCGGCCGCTACGGCATCTGGCCGAAGCATTTGCGCAAGGCTCAGGAGAACGCATGACCCGCACTCGCTCGCTCCGCGCGCGCTACGCGCTCGTCGCCGCCTCGCTCGCGTTCGCCTTCGCAGCACACGCGCAGGACTTGGGTAAGCCCGACGGCAAGGCCGTGTTCACGAAGTGGTGCGCGCCGTGCCACGGCGACGGTCCAGGCAAGCCGGGCACTGCCGCGCTCCAGGCTCTATATAAAGGAGCGAAGCCGGCACTGCTCGAGCAGCGCACCGACCTCGTGCCGGAGATCACCAAGACCTTCGTGCGCAACGGCGTGTCGGTGATGCCGTTCTTCCGCAAGACCGAGATCAGCGACGCGGAGCTCGACGCGCTCGCGGCATATCTCGCGCATAAGTAGCGCCCCGCCGCATCGTCAGCCGCTCGCGACGAATGGCGATCATTGCGGTGAAAGTCGTGCCGCGCGCCGCGCGCGATGAGATCGTGGGCTGGCTCGGCAGCGCTCTCAAGGTTCGAATCGCGGCGCCGCCCACGGAGGGCAGGGCGAATGCCGCGCTCGAGTCCTTTCTCGCTGATGCGCTGGGGGTACCGAGGAGGGCCGTGCGGGTGACGTCGGGTCACGGCGCGGCACGCAAGCTCGTCGACGTCGACGGTCTGGAACGGCCCGACGTCGAGCGCCTCCTTGGCGGGCCTCCGACGGCCTAGCGAAGGCCGGCTGGCCGCAACGCTCGTGCCCGTTTCCTGGGCACGCGCCGCGCGCGCGTGTTCCCTCGTGGTGCAGCGATCGAGCGCGAGCGTTGAGATCCGCTCATTCGCGCGCCGCGCACGGTTCTTGCAGAGCGCCGGGCTATGCGGCTCGCGCGCAACGCACACGTATGACCGGACGCCCGCTCCGGATCCTGATCATCGACGAGAACGCGGTTCGCGCCGCGATACTCGAAGAGGGCTTGCGCGAAGCGCACGCGAACGACGGCGAGCACGGTGTCAGCATCGTGCACATCCGCGACACGATCGGCCTCCTGCCGCGGATCGCCGCGGTCGACCCCGATGTGATTCTCATCGACCTCGAGAACCCGAGCGGCGACACGCTCGAACAGATGTTCCAGGTGTCGCGGCTCGCGCGCCGGCCGATCGCGATGTTCGTCGACAAGTCCGATAGCGCCGCCGTGCAAGCCGCGATCGACGCCGGCGTGTCGGCGTACATCGTCGACGGGCTGCGCAAGGAGCGCGTGAAGCCGATCCTCGACGTCACGATCAGCCGCTTCCATGCGTTCGATCGGCTCAAGAGCGAGCTCGACGCCGCGAAGTCGGCGCTCGAGGACCGCAAGATCATCGACCAAGCCAAGGCCATCCTGATGAAGCAACGCAATCTGTCCGAGGAGGACGCCTACGTGCTGCTGCGCCGCACGGCGATGAACCAGAACCGCAAGATCGGCGATCTCGCGCGCTCGCTCGTCGCCGCGGCGGCGCTGCTCGCAGGCGGAGGCGAATGTGGCTGAGCGGATCGCGGCGGCATTCGTGCCGCTGGTCGACTGCGCTGTGCTCGTGGCCGCGCGCGAGCAGGGCTTCGCCGCGGCCGAAGGCCTGGAGCTCGAGCTCGTCAGGGAGCCCTCGTGGGCGAGCCTTCGCGACCACTTGAACTTGGGCTACGTCGACTGCGCGCATGCGCTCGCGCCGCTGCCCGTGGCGTCGACCCTCGGCGTGGGTCACGTGCAAGTCGATTGCTTCGTGCCGTTCGTGCTCAGCCGCGGCGGCAACGCCGTCACGGTGTCCGCGACACTCTATGACGAGATGCGGGACGTCGCGGACGAGCGCGGGCTCTCGACGCCTTCCGCGGCGGCCGAGGCGCTCGCCGCCGTCGTGAGGCGGCGCGCCGCGCCGCCGACGCTCGGCATGGTGTTCCCGTTCTCGAACCACAATTTCGATCTGCGCTACTGGCTCGCGGCCGGCGGCATTCATCCGGATCGCGACGTGCGCCTCGTCGCGATCCCGCCGCCGCTGATGGTCGACAGCCTGCGAGCGGGGCACGTGGACGGATTCTGCGTCGGCGAGCCCTGGAACAGCCTCGCGGTGGCCGAAGACGTGGGCCGGATCGTCGCCACCAACGCGGAGCTGCAGCCCCGCGGAGCGGAGAAAGTGCTCGCCGTGCGCGCGGCGCTCGAGCGCGACTCGCGGCTCGGGCCGCTCTTGCGCTCGCTCGACGCGGCCGCCGAATGGGCCGACGAGCCGAGCAATCGCGGCGCGTTGGCCGCGTTGCTCGCCCGCCGCGAGTACGTGGGCGCGCCGGCCGAGCTCATCGAGCCCGCGTTGGCCGGCGATCTACCGCTCGGGGCAGGGCGCGCGGCAAGCCATCCGGACTTCATCTATTTCCACCGGCACGCGGCCAACCTGCCGCGCGCCGAGGAGGCGCTCTGGGCCTATGCGCAAATGGTCCGCTGGGGTCAGGTGCGCGCGCAAGGCTCGCTCGAGCGGCTGGCGGCCGGCGTGTTTCGCCAGGACCTGTATCGGCGCTACGTCGGCGGCGCGCCGCCGCCGGAAGGCATGCCGGCGGCGTTCGACGGCGTGCGATTCCGCGCCGGCGAGATCGACGCATACCTGGGCCGGTTCCCGGTCTCTACACGGTTCGCCGAGCCGTCCGCCGCGGATCTCTGAGACGGGGCCGAGCCGGGACGCCGCACGGCAAAACGCCCTATACTTGGACCGCTATCGAAGGACCGGTCCAAGAAGGGGGACCCATCATGCGAAGAACCGTCATTCGCAGCGCGTCGTTCGGCGCCCTCGCGGCGCTCGCGCTGTTATCAGCCACCGCGGCCTTTGCCCATCACTCGTTCGCGATGTTCGACAACGACCATCAGATCAAGCTCAAGGGCAAGGTGAGCGACTTCCAGTGGCAAAACCCGCACGTGTACATCGAGCTCGACGGCATGCAGGCCGACAAGCCCGATGCGAAGATGGCCGCCTGGACCATCGAGTGCGCGAACCCGGGCATCCTCAATCGGATCGGTTGGAAGTTCAACATGATCAAGCCCGGCGACGAGATCACCGTGATCGTGGCGCCGCTGCGCGACGGCCAGCCGGGTGCGTTGCTGAAGGAAGTCACGCTGCCCGATGGCCGCGTCTTCGGCAACGGCGGACCCGCGGGTCCGGCGCTGATCCACTAGCGCGTTCCTCACGGGGGTGAGCATGAGAGTCGAATTTTCGGCCGCGCCGCGTTTGGCGCTGGGCCTGATCGCATTGGTCGCCGCGGCAGCGCTCGCGCCGGCCGCGCACTCGCAAACCGACCGCAGCCGCTCCGACAGCGGCACGCCCGCGAGCCGCGATTTCGGCGGCACGTGGGACCGCGCGGCGCCGGCGCGTCCGGCCGGCGGCGCTCCGGCAGCCGCGCGAGAGACCGGCGTATCGCCGGCGCTCGGCGGATCGGGCGTACCCGGGGCGCAGCCCTCGAACGGCGCGCCGCCGCCCGCGGTGCCCACGCCGCCGCTCAAGCCCCAGTACTTGGGCGAGTATCAGGCCCGGCAGAAAGAGATCCGGGACGCGACCGCGCGCGGTGAGCCGCTGAGCACGCCCGACGTGCACTGCCTGCCGCAAGGCATGCCCGCGATGATGCTCGCGATCTTCCCGATGGAAGTGCTGCAGACGAGCGGGCAGCTCACGATCATCGAGGAAGCGTTCAACCAGGTGCGCCGCATCTACATCGGCGGCCAGCCGGTTCCCGTCGAGGACGCGGAGCCGGGCTTCTACGGCCACTCGTGGGCCAAGTGGGAAGGCGACACGCTCGTCGTCGAGACCGTGGGCATCAAGGACGTGGTGCGCTATCAGAACGTGCCGCACTCGGCGAACATGCGGATTCACGAGCGCATGAAGAAGACCGACGCCGACCACTTCGAGGACGAGGTCACCGTCGTCGATCCCGAGTACCTCACCGAGCCCTGGAAGTTCACGTTCCGCTACCAACGCCGTCCCGACTACAAGATGTACGAGTACGTCTGCGAGGACAATCGCGAGTACACGGACGCGGTGTCCGGCCAGCAGAAGCTGCGCGTGAAGCCGCGCTAGCCCGCAAGAAATAGGGACAGGTTACTTTCTCCGCGA
>DASUFK010000008.1:0-3771 GCA_036274615.1 Gammaproteobacteria bacterium
CCTGCGAGCGCTCGTCCTCGCTGTCGGACTCGAGCTTGATGATGCCTTCGATGCCGGCGACCGAGTCCTCGATCGGCTGCGTGACCTTGGTCTCGATCACGGCCGAGGACGCGCCCTTGTAGTTGGTGGTGATCGAGATCACCGGCCGGTCGATGTCGGGGTACTCGCGAACCGGCAGCCGCTGCAGCGACACGAGCCCGAAGATCACGAGCAACAGGCTCATGACCGTGGCGAAGACGGGACGGCGGACGGACAGCTCGGAGATGCGCATACCTAAAGAGCGCTTCAGCTCGCGCCCGCGTGCGACTCTTGCACCTGCGTGCCGTCGCGCACGTTCTGCGTGCCTTCCACGACCACGCGGTCGTGCTCCGCGATGCCCTCGACGATCTCGACGTCGCCGGGCCGGCGCTTGCCGGTCTTCACCTCGTGCCGCTCGACCACGTTGTTGCGCACGACGAAGACATAAGTCCTGCCCCGCTCGGGCACCAGCGCCTCCTCGGGCACGAGCAGGGTCGGCTCGATCTGGCCTTGGAGGCTCACGGTCATGAACATGCCCTGACGCAGCAGGCCCTCGGGATTCGGCAGCTCGGCCCGCACGGTGATCGAGCGCGTCACGGGGTCCACGCGCGACTCGATGTTGGTGACCTCGCCCGCGAAGGTGCGGCCGGGCAGTCCGGTGGTCGACGCCTTCACCGGCAAGCCGCGCTTCAGGAGGAACAGGTAAGTCTCGGGCACCGTGAAGTCGAGCTTGATCACGGAAGTATCGTCGAGCGTCGTGATCGGTGTGCCGGCGCTCACGTAGCTGCCCACGCTCACCTGGCGGAATCCCGTGCGGCCGTTGAACGGTGCGCGGATCACCGTGTCGGCCACGCCGGCACGGGCCGCGTTGACCCGCGCCTGGTCGGCCTTGAGCTGGGCCTCGGTCTGCTCGAGATCGGCGGCCGACATCGCCTGCCGAGCGCTCAAGTCGCGGCCGCGGTCGTACTGGCTCTTGCTGCGCACGAGCGACGCCTCCGCGCCGGCCAGCGTGGCCTGGGCCTGGCGGTCGTCCATCTCGACGAGCACGGCGCCCTGCTGCACCGCGTCGCCTTCGTTGAAGCGGATCGCGGTGATCGTGTTCGACGCCTTCGACGTCACCTGCACCGACTCGTTGGCCCGCGTCGTGCCGACCGCCTCGATGTCGACGCCCATCGGCTCGATGCGCGCCTCGGCGGTTACGACGGACACGGCGGTGCTGGCGGCGGCGGCGGCCTGCGGGTGCGCCTCGGGCTTGTCGCAGCCCGCGAGCAGCGCGCAGGCGAGCACGGGCAGAGCGAGCGTAGCGGCGCGGTGCCCGTTCCGTGGGCGGCAGACGGCGGAGCGCGTGGACTCGCGTCCAATGAGCGGCATAAGTCTTTGATCCAAAGAAAGTCAGCGGTCGGGGGCTTTATAGCATATGCCCTTCGCGGCCGATGAGCACCGCTCGCCGACGCGTGGACGGTTCGCCTCCCGCGAACCGTTGCAAGCGTGACCCGGCGCGAGGCGTCGGTGAATAGCGGCCGGCCCGGCCAATCTTAAGAATTCGCGATGAGCGCCGCTCATCCGTGGGCGCGCGGCTTGCGGCTATTTGACGGTGAACTCCACCTCGTCGAGCGCCGCCACGAGCTCGCCGCCGCGGAACACGCGGGCGCCGACGCGGTGGCTGCCGCGCGTGACGGACCAGCGGTAGGTCGCGGAATGAGCCGCCGGCGTGCGCCCGTCGATCGTCCAGGCGACGCGGTCCTCGGCCGTCACGCCGTCGAGCGCGAGCTCGAAGACCTGCGCGTCCGCGGGCAGGCGCGGGTCGTACGCGAGCTGCAAGCCCTGTGTGGGCCGCCGCATTCGCACCGGAACGGCCGCCGGCGCCGGCGGCACCGCGGCACCGGGCTCGGTGCCCGGCACGAACCACTCCTCGCGCGCCGCGCACGCGCCGGCGTCCGGGTCGTGTCCCGGCGACGGCACGCAGACCCGCCGGCGCACGAGCCGCGGGCTCAAGTAGAGCGGCTCGGTTCGCTGTCCGCGAGTGAGCTCGGCGAGCACGCTGCGCAGCACCAGCGCCGGCCCGGTGGCGCCCGTGAGCCCGTCGGAGGGCGCGCGGTCGAGGTTGCCCATCCAGACGCCGACGGTGTAGCGGTAGTCGAAGCCGACGGCCCACGCGTCGTGAAAGTCGCTCGAAGTGCCGGTCTTCACGGCCGTGGGCACCGGGAAGCTGAGCACGCCGGATCGGCCGAACTCGAGCGCGCGCGCATCCGGGTCCGAAAGAATATTCGCCACGAGCGACGCCGCCTCCGCGCTCAGCACGCGCCTCCCGGCTCGCGGCGCCGCGTCGTCGAGCCGCGTGCGCAGCGGCCGGAACACGCCGCCGTTGGCGAGCGAGGCGTACGCCTGCACCAGCTCGTAGAGGCTCACGGCGCCGCTGCCGAGCGCGATGCCGTCGCCGTAGAAGTCGGGATGCTCGGTGAGCTCCGTGAAGCCGAGCGCCGCGAGCGTACCGAGATACTTTTCCGAGCCCACGTGCTGCAGCGTCTTCAGCGCCGGGATGTTCAACGAGTTGCCGAGCGCGTCGCGCAGTGCCACCGGGCCGTAGAACCGGCGGCTGTAGTTGCGGTAGTTGTGGATGCCGTTCGACGTCGCTTCCGCGAGCGGCGCGTCGTCGATGACTTGCGCCGCGGACCAGCCGTTGTCGAGCGCGAGCGCGTACAGGAACGGCTTCAGCGCCGAGCCGGGTTGCCGCGGCGTCGTGACCGCGTCGATGTAGGTGGCGGGCCCGTCGGCATTGCCGCCGCCGGCCACCACCCAGGCCAGCACCTCGCCCGTGACGTGGTCCACGGCCAGCACGGCGCCGTCGCCCACGAGCTGCGGCGCGAGATAGCGGAGCCGCTCGTCGAGGAGCTGCTGCACCGCCGCTTGCAGCCGCGCGTCGAGCGTCGTCACGACCTTGCTCCGCGCGCCGGCCACCGCTCCGCCGCGCGCCTCCGCGCGCACGTGCTGCACGAAATGCGGCGCCGACACCGCGAGCCGCGGCGCCTCGAGCGCGAGCGGCTCCGCGAGCACCTCCGCGCGCTCCGCCCCGCTCAACGCGCCGCGCTCGACGAGCGCGGCCGCGAGCCGCTCGATGGCGCCCGCGCTCGCCTGCGGGTTGCGCGCGAGGTCGAAGCGCGTGGGCGCGCGCACGAGCACCGCGAGCGCGAGCATCTCCTTCTTGCCGAGGGTGCCGAGATCGCGCGCGAAGTAGTAGCTCGCCGCTTGCACCACGCCGCGGCGATTCGCCGCGTACGGCACCTGGTTCAAATAGAGCTCGAGGATCTCGTCCTTGCTCGCGCGCCGTTCGAGCTCCGCAGCCTCGAATCCCTCGAGCCAGCGGCTCCAGACGCTGCGCGGCCGGGGGTGCAGCAAGCCCACGACCTGTTCCGTGATCGTGCTCGCACCGCGCACCGCGCGGCCGTTGCGCACGTTCGTGACCACCGCCGCGAGCCGCGCGCGCCAGTCGACGCCGTGGTGCTCGTAGAATCGCCGATCCTCCGCGGCGACGAACGCGTCGCGCAGGAATTGCGGGATCTCGTGGAGCGCGGCCGTGTCGTGGCGATTCCACGAGCCGCCGAAGGTCGCGTTGAGCGGCTGGCCGTTGCGGTCGAGCACGCGCACCGCCGGCGTGTCGCCCACGCCGTCAGGCGCGGCGCCCTGCGGCAGATCGGCCGGCCGCAGCGTCGCGGGCAGCGGCCGCAAGTCGGCGCTCGTGCGCAGCGCGACCCC
>DASUFK010000009.1:0-10957 GCA_036274615.1 Gammaproteobacteria bacterium
GTGCACGATCGGCAGCTCGTACTGGCTGATCTGGTAGCCCTTCGGCAGGTCGGGGTAGAAGTAGTTCTTGCGCGCGAACACCGAGCGGCGCGCGATCGTGCAGCCGGTAGCGAGCCCGAACTTCACGGCCATCGCCACGCACTCGCCGTTCAACACCGGCAGCACGCCGGGGTAGCCCAAATCGACGAGCGACGCCTGGCTGTTCGGCGCGGCGCCGTACTGCGTGGACGCGCCGGAGAAGATCTTGCTCTTCGTGGCGAGTTGCGCGTGGATCTCGAGGCCCACCACGATCTCCCAGCTCATCGCGCGTACTCCGCGGCGGCCGGCACGCGCGTGTGCCAGTCGGTGGCGAGCTGATAGCGGTGCGCCGTTTGCAGCAGCTTCGCCTCGGTGAGCGGCGGGCTCACGAGGTGCAGGCCCACCGGCAAGCCGCGCACGAAGCCGCACGGCACCGAGATCGCAGGCAGCCCCGCGAGGTCGGCGCCGATCGTGTAGATGTCGTTCAAGTACATCTGCACGGGGTCGTCGGTCTTGTCGCCGATCCGGAACGCGGGCGAGGGTGCGGTGGGCCCCGCAACGATGTCGCACTCGCGGAACGCGCGCGCGAAGTCGTCGGCAATGAGCTTGCGCACGCGCTGCGCCTTCAAGTAATACGCGTCGAAGTAGCCGGCCGACAGCACGTAGGTGCCGGTCAAGATGCGGCGCTTGACCTCGGCGCCGAAGCCCTCGCCGCGCGTGCGCATGTACATCGTGAGCAGGTCTTCGCCGTCGGCGTTCGGCGAGCGGTAGCCGAAGCGGATGCCGTCGTAGCGCGACAGGTTCGACGACGCCTCCGCCGGCGCCACCACGTAGTACACGGGCACCGACATGTGGATGTTGGGCAGCTCGACCGTCTTGAGCTTGGCGCCGGCCTTCTCGAGGTCCTTCAAAGCGGCGCGCACCGCGGCCGCCGTGCCGGCCTCGAGGCCGTCGTCGAAGAAGCTCTCGGGCACGCCGACCGTGACGCCGCGCCACGGCTCGTTCACGAGCTTGCCGTACGGCGGCACCGGCTCGTCGAGCGACGTGGAGTCGCGCGCGTCGAAGCCCGCCATCGTCTCGAGCACGAGCGCGCAGTCCTCGGCCGTCTGCGCGAGCACGCCGCCGTGGTCGAGGCTCGACGCGAACGCGATCATGCCGTAGCGCGACACGCGCCCATAGGTGGGCTTGATGCCGGTGATGCCCGACAGCGCGGCCGGCTGGCGGATCGAGCCGCCGGTGTCGGTGCCGGTGGCGGCCGGCGCGAGGCGGGCGGCCACCGCGGCCGCCGAGCCGCCCGACGAGCCGCCGGGCACGAGCGCATGGTCCCAGGGATTCTTCACGGGGCCGTAGTAGCTCGTCTCGCTCGACGAGCCCATCGCGAACTCGTCCATGTTGGTCTTGCCGAGCATCACGCAGCCGGCCGCGCCGAGCTTGGCGACGACGGTGGCGTCGTAGGGCGAGACGAAGTTGTCGAGCATCTTCGAGCCGCAGGAGGTCTTCACGCCCGCGGTGCAGAAGATGTCCTTGTGAGCGATCGGCACGCCGGCGAGCAACGGCGCGTTGCCTGACGCGAGCGCGCGGTCGGCGGCCGCCGCTTGCTCGAGCGCCTGCTCGGCGGTGACCGTCACGAACGCGTTCAACCCGGCGTCGAAGCGCTCGATCCGTGCGAGGAAGTGCTTCGTGAGCTCGGTCGCCGAGACGCGCCGTGCGCGCAGGTCTGCGGCGAGCTGTGCGAGGGTCCGTGTGTGCATGCTTCGCTGGTCGCTGTTCTCGCGGCTTCACCCGCGTTCGTGCGACGCTCTTCTTGGTTACTCGGTGACCCTACTCGATAACTTTCGGCACGAGGTAGAGGTCGCGCTCCACTCGGGGCGCATTGCGCTGGTAGCGCTCGTGGTCGTCGCGTTCGGTGACTTCGTCGGCGCGCAGGCGCTGCGGCCGGTCGAGCGGATGCGCCATCGGGGTAACGCCTTCCGTCTCAATAGCTTGCAGCTGGTCGACCATGGCCACGATGCTCGAGAGCTTGGCTTGCACGTCGGCGATCTCGCCGGCTGCGATCTCGAGCCGGGCGAGCCGGCATAAGTGACGGATGTCGTCTTGGCTGAGCACGGTAGCTGCCTGAAGAAAGTCGCCTGAGAAGGATGGATTAGTCGGTTGCGCGTCGCGTCGAATTATGTGTCACGAGGCAGCGGAGAAGGCCGTTCGATGATCCATCTTTCGGAGCGTGCGCTGGTTCTCATTAGACTATACACGTCGCTTGTGGAACGGCCTACCTATGTTAAAGTCCGCGCAGTTTCTCCCTAGCGGCCTTGGGCCTCAATGTTAAAGAGCTTTCTCGGATACTTCTCCAACGATTTATCCATCGACCTCGGCACGGCCAATACCCTGATTTATGTCAGAGGCCGCGGCATCGTTCTGAACGAGCCGTCGGTCGTCGCGATTCGCGAGGAGCCGGGCCGGGGCGGTAAAGTGCTCGAGGCGGTGGGCCTCGAGGCGAAGAACATGCTCGGCCGCACGCCGGGGCACATCACGGCGATTCGGCCCCTCAAGGACGGCGTCATCGCGGATTTCAGCGTCACGGAAAAGATGCTGCAACACTTCATCAAGAAGGCGCACGGCTCGCGGTACTTCCGTCCGAGCCCGCGCGTGCTCGTCTGCGTGCCGTACGGCTCCACGCAGGTGGAGCGTAGGGCGATCCGCGAGTCGGCCGAAGGCGCCGGCGCGCGCAAGGTTTACCTGGTCGAGGAGCCGATGGCGGCCGCGATCGGCGCCGGCATGCCGGTGCACGAGGCGCGCGGCTCGATGGTGCTCGACATCGGCGGCGGCACGTCGGAAGTCGCTGTGATCTCGCTCAACGGCATCGTGTATGCCGCGTCGGTGCGCATCGGCGGCGACCGCTTCGACGAGGCGATCACCAACTACGTGCGCCGCAACTACGGAATCCTGATCGGCGAGGCCACGGCCGAGCGCATCAAGCACGAGATCGGCTCGGCGTATCCGGGCCAGGACGTGCGCGAGATCTCGGTGAAGGGCCGCAATCTCTCCGAAGGCGTGCCGCGCAGCTTCACGCTCAACAGCAACGAGATCCTGGAAGCGCTGCAAGAGCCGCTGCAGGGCATCGTCGGCGCCGTGAAGGTCGCGCTCGAGCAAACGCCTCCGGAGCTCGGCGCCGACGTGGCCGAGCGCGGCATCGTGCTCACGGGCGGCGGCGCGCTGCTCACGGATATCGACAAGCTGCTCACGGAAGAGACCGGACTACCCGTCGTGATCGCGGACGAGCCGCTCACGTGCGTCGCCCGAGGGGGCGGCCGCGTGCTCGAGCTCCTCGACGAGTACGGGCCGTCGGCCTTCTCCGTGGAGTGATCGGAAGGACCGGTTTCCGCGCGCCCCTCGTAACCGGTGCGGGGTAGGGCGACGCCGGAGCAGAAACGCAGGAGCGAATCGGGTGAGTGCCCCAGGAAGAACCACCAGCGGCCCGGCGCGGGGTGGGTTTTCTGCGGGCGTTCGTTTCATGCTGCTGTCGGTCTTCTGCCTCGCGTTGATGGTTCTCGATCAGCGCGATCAGCATCTGTCGCGCGTGCGCGCGGCGCTCGACCTCGCCGTCTATCCGGTGCGTGTGGCCGTCGACCTGCCGTTTCGGGCGTGGTCGTCGGTAACCACCACGTTCGCGGCTCGCAACGCGCTGATCGCCGAGAACGAGCAGTTGAAGCGCGACCGCCTGAACTCCGAGTTCCGCCTCCAGCGGCTCGCCGCGCTCGAGATGGAGAACGCGCGCCTGCGCGAGCTCCTCGATTCCACGGCCCGCGTCGGCAGCCGCGCCCTGATCGCGGAGATCCTGTCCGTGGACCTCGACCCGTACCGGCAGCGCTTCAACTTGAACCGCGGCGTCATCGACGGCGTGTACGTGGGCCAGGCCGTGCTCGATGCGCGCGGCGTGGTGGGGCAAATCGTGAGCGTGGGGCCGCTGACGTCCGAGGCGGTGCTCGTCACCGACGCGGACGCCGGGATGCCGGTGCGCGTCAACCGCAGCCAGCTGCGCACGATCGCGCTCGGCACGGGCGACAGCGGGCGGCTGCGGCTGCCGTACCTCACCAACAACGCGGACGTCGAGGTCGGCGACTTGCTCGTGTCGTCGGGCTTGGGCGGCGTGTTCCCGGCGGACTACCCGGTGGGGCGCATCACCGAGGTGCGAAGGCGGCCGGACCAGTCGTTCGCCGACGTGGTCGCGGAGCCGATGTCCGCGCTCGACCGTGACCGCGAAGTCCTGCTCGTGTGGAACGCCGCGGACGAGGTGCCGCGCGCGTCGGAGGCCGCGAGTCTCGCGGACCCGCACTGATGCGAGGCGGTGAGCGCAGCGTGCTCGTGTCGGCGATCAGCCTCGCGCTGATGCTCGCGTTCGCGGTGGTGCCGCTGCCCGCCGTCATCTCGCCGTTCCGTCCCGACTGCGTGGCGGTGGTGCTGCTCTACTGGTCGCTGATGGCGCCGCGGCGCTTCAGCCTGTTCACCGCCTTCTGGATGGGTCTCGCGCTCGACACGCTCACCGGCGCGCTGCTCGGCCAGCACGCGCTCGCGCTGCTCGTGGTGGTGTACGTCGCCGAGCGCTTCCACTTGCGGCTGCGCGTGTTCCCGGTTTCGCAGCTCGCGTTGACCGTGCTGATCCTGCTCGGGCTCTACGAGTTCATTCTCTTCTGGATCGACGGCGTCGCCGGCCGCACCGTGCCGCTGATCCAGCGCTGGGCGCCGCCGCTCACCGGCACCCTCGCGTGGCTCGTGCTGCTCGCGATGCTCGACAGCCGTCGCGGCGAAGCCCGAGCGAGGCTCTGACCATGGCGGGCCCGTCGACTCAACTCAAGGATCACTGGCAGGAGCAGCGGCTGTTCCTGTCGCGCGTGATCGCGGCCGCCGTCGTGGTGCTGCTGCTCACGGGACTGCTCGTGGCCCGGCTGTTTCAGCTGCAGGTGGTCGACTACGAGCGGTTTGCCGAGCTCTCGCGCGGCAACCGCTTCAGGATCGAGCCGCAGCCGCCGACGCGCGGCCTGATCTTCGACCGCAACGGCCTCGTGATCGCCGACAACACGCCGAACTGGGAGCTCGTGGCGGTCGCCGAGGAAATCGGCAGCCTCGACTCGACGCTGAAGGCGCTCGAGGAGCTCGAGCTCATCGATCCGTCGGAGCACACGGCGTTGCGGGACCTGGTGCGCTCGCATCGCGGGTTCGAGCGCGTGAAGCTGAGCAACCTCACCGAGGAGCAGGCCGCCACGTTCGCCGTGCGCCGGCACCGCTTCCCGGGCGTCGACATCCAGGAAGCGCTCGTGCGGTATTACCCGTTCGGCGAGGCGAGCGCGCACGCCATCGGCTACGTCGGCAGCATCAGCCCGGCCGACCTCGAGCGCATCGACCGCAGCGACTACGCGGCCACGTCGCAGATCGGCAAGCAGGGCGTGGAGCGCGCCTACGAGGAGCTCCTGCACGGCCATGTCGGCTATCGCCAGCAGGTCGTGAACGCCCAGGGCCGCGTGCTGTTCGACCCCACGGTGGACTCGCACGCCGACAACGTCGCCAACTTCATCGGCGGCATCGAGAGCAAGGCGCCGGTGCCCGGCAGCAACATCGTGGTATCGCTCGACATGCGGCTGCAGCTCGCGGCGCAGGAGGCCCTCGGCGACTCGCGCGGCGCGCTCGTCGCGATCGATCCGCGCACGGGTGACGTGCTCGCGCTCGTGAGCACGCCGTCGTTCGACCCGAACAGCTTCGCCACCGGCATCAGCCGCGCCGACTACGTGGCGCTCAACACGGACCTCGACAAGCCGCTGCTCAACCGCGCGCTCTCGGGGACCTACCCGCCGGGCTCGACGGTGAAGCCCTACATTGCGCTCGCCGCGCTCCAGCACGAGAGCATCGACCCCGCGCGCGAGATCTACTGCCCCGGCGAGTGGCGCATACCGGGCCAGACGCACAAATATCGCGAAGGCCGCGGCGGCGTGCACGGCGCCACCAACTTGCACGCGGCGATCGTGCGGTCCTGCGACGTGTACTTCTACCAGCTCGCGCTCTCGATGGGCATCGGCGACGTGTCGAGCTCGCTGAAGGCATTCGGCTTCGGCGCGCCGTCGGGCCTCGACATCGGCGGCGAGCGGGCCGGCATCGTGCCGTCGCCCGAGTGGAAGAAGAAGCAGTTCTCGCGCCGCGAGGACCAGGTCTGGTTCCCCGGCGAGACGGTCAATACCGGCGTTGGCCAGGGCTACATGACGGTCACGCCGTTGCAGGCCGCGCACGCGCAGGCCACGCTCGCGATGCGCGGTGTCGGGCACCCGCCGCGGCTCTTGATCGGAATCGAGAACGCGGTCACGCGCGAGGTTACCTACTCCGAGCCGACCACGTTGCCGCCCGTCGAAGGTCCGTCGCCCGAGCAATGGGATTTCGTGCGCGACGCGATGGTGGGCGTAACCGGAGTGACGGGCGGCACCGCGTTCACGGCGATGAAGGGCTTCCCCTTCAAGGTGGCCGGCAAGACCGGCACCGCGCAGGTCTTCACCGTGGGCCAGGACGAGAAATACAAGGAATCCGAAGTCGACGAACGGCTCCGCGACCACGGCTGGTTCGTCGCGTACGCGCCGGCCGACGCGCCGCGGATCGCGCTCGCGGCCATCGTCGAGAACGCCGGCGGCGGCGGCCGCTCGGCCGCGCCCGTCGTGCGCAAGGTGCTCGAGGCGTATTTCAAGGCGGAGAACTATGTCGCTCGCCAGCCTTGAGTGGGGCAACGTCGGCGGCGCCCGCCGCCGGCTGCCGTTCAGCGGGCTCGTGATCGACGTGCCGCTGCTCGTGCTGCTGTTCATGATCGTGGGGCTCGGCTTCGTGGTGCTCTATAGCGCGCTCGGCGCCGACGCGAGCCTGCTGATGCGCCAGGGTTTGCGGTTCGCGGCGGGGCTCGTGGCGTTCCTCGTGCTGTCGCAGGTGCCGCCGCGCTATCTCCGGATCTTCACGCCGTGGGTGTATCTCGCCGGCTTGGGCCTGCTGCTCGTGGTGATGGTGGAGGGCGAGATCGCCAAGGGCGGGCAGCGCTGGCTCGACCTCGGCTTCGTGCGGTTCCAGCCGTCGGAGATCATGAAGCTCGCCGCGCCGATGATGGTCGCCTGGTTCATGCACGACCGGCGGCTGCCGCCCACGTTTCTCCAGACCCTCGTGATGGTGCTGATCGTGAGCGTGCCGGCCGGCTTGATCGGCGAGCAGCCCGACCTCGGCACCGCGATGCTCGTGGTCGCCGCCGGCGGGCTCACGATCCTCGTCGCGGGCTTGAGCGTTCGGCTCATGCTCACGGTCGGCACGTTGGGCCTGTGCGGCGCGCCCGTGCTCTGGATGTTCTTCATGCACGACTACCAGCGCAACCGGATCCTCACCTTCATGAACCCGGAGTCCGATCCGCTCGGCACGGGCTACAACACGATCCAGGCCAAGATCGCGATCGGCTCCGGCGGGTTGTTCGGCAAGGGCTGGCTCAACGGCACGCAGGCGCACCTCGAGTTCCTACCCGAGCGGTCCACCGACTTCATCTTCGCCGTGATGGGCGAGGAGTTCGGCCTGCTCGGCTTGCTGCTGCTGCTCGTGCTCTATCTTGCGATCGTGGCGCGCGGTCTGTGGATCGCGGCGGAGGCGCAGGACACGTTCACGCGGCTGCTCGCCGGTGCGTTGTCGCTCACGTTTTTCTTTTACGTGTTCGTCAATGCCGGCATGGTGTCGGGCCTCTTGCCGATCGTGGGCGTGCCGCTGCCGCTCGTGAGCGCCGGCGGCACGTCGATGGTGACCCTCATGGCGGGTTTCGGTATGCTCGCTTCGATTCATGGACACCGGAAGTTGATGGCGCCATGAGATTCGGCAGCTTAAGGACGAGCCCAAGGACGACAACCGCAGCCGCCGTGCTGCTCGCGATCAGCGTGAGCTGCGGCGCCCAGGCCGACAACGAAGCGGCGGTCACCCAGGCGCGCCGCGAGTTCGTCGACCGCATGGTCAGCGCGCACGGCTTCGATCGCGCCGAGCTCTCGGCCGCGCTCGGCAAGGCCGAGATCAACCAGAAGATCTTAGACACGATCGCGAAGCCCGCCGAGCGCGTGGTGCCGTGGTACGAGTACCGCAACATCTTCGTCACGCCGGAGCGCATCGGCGCCGGCGTGCAGTTCTGGAAGAGCAACGCGGCCACGATCGACCGCGTCTCGAAGCAGTACGGCGTGGCGCCGGAGATGCTCGTCGCGATCGTGGGAGTCGAGACCTACTTCGGCACGAGGATGGGCAGCTATCGCGTGGTGGACGCGCTGTCCACGCTCGCCTTCGCGTACCCGCCGCGTGCGAAGTTCTTCTCCCAGCAGCTCGAGGAGTTCCTGCTGCTCACGCGCGAGGAGAAGGTGGACCTGTTCCAGCCGCTCGGCTCGTACGCGGGCGCGATGGGCGCCGGGCAGTTCACGCCTTCGAGCTATCGCGCGTTCGCGGTGGACGAGAACGAGGACGGCCATCGCAACATCTGGACCGATTGGGAAGACGTGCTCGGCAGCGTGGCCAACTACTTCAAGCAGAGCGGCTGGCGCACCGGGGCGCCCGTGATCGACAAAGCCACGCGGCCCGCCAACTGGACCGGCGGCGACCCGTCCAACAAGCTCGACCTCGACGCCACGGTGGGCGCGGTGAAGAAGCAGGGCTACGTGTTCAAGAGCGAGCAGCCGGCCGACGCGCGCGCGGGCGTGTTCTCGTTCGAGGCCAAGGGCGGCGGCACGGAATACTGGGTGGGCTACCACAACTTCAGCGTGATCACGCGCTACAACCGCAGCGCCAAGTACGCGCTGGCCGCGCACCAGCTCGGGCAAGAGATCCGTGCGCAGTACGTGGCCTCGACCGCGGCGCCGGTCGACCGGCCCGCCACCGGCGCGCCCACCGCGGGGAGCACCGCGGAGTGAGGGCGGCGCGCCGGCGCGGCATCCTGGGCTGCGCAGCAACGCTCACCTTCACCCTTCTCTCCGGCTGCGGCGGCGGCGCGTATCACGCGTCGATCGTGCGGCCCCCGAGCGAAGCCCCGCCGGCGGCACCCGTCGTCGTGAACCCGCCGCGCTCCGATCGCGGCAATCCGCCGTTCTACGACGTCATGGGCAGGCGCTATTACGTGCTCGCGACGAGCGAAGGTTACGACCAGAAGGGCGTGGCGTCCTGGTACGGCCGGGATTTCCACGGCTTGTCGACGTCGAGCGGCGAGACCTACGACATGCACGGCTTCACCGCGGCGCACACCACGCTGCCGATCCCCACGTGGGTCGAGGTCACCAACCTCGCGAACGGCAAGAAGGTGATCGTGAAGGTCAATGACCGCGGCCCGTTCGTCGCGAACCGGCTCATCGATCTGTCGTATGCCGCGGCTCTCGAGCTCGACATGGTCCGCACCGGCACCACGCGCGTCGAGGTACGCGCGCTCGGCACGCCGCCGTCGCCGGCGGCCACGGCGGCGAACGTCGCCGTGGACGCGGGAGCGCCGGCCGCCGCCGCCGCCGTCGCGGTCTCGGCCCTTCCGGCGCCGGCAGCGGCGGCGCCCGCCCCGCTTGCCGACGGGCAAGCGCCGCAGCTCTTCGTGCAAGTGGGGGCGTTCGCCGACGTGGCGAACGCGCAGCGGCTCGTGGAGCGCCTGCGCTCGAGCGGGTTCGCGGATTCGGCGGTGGTGAGCGAAGGCGCGGGTCGCAAGGCGCTGCACCGCGTGCGGATCGGGCCGCTCGGCAGCGCATACGAGTTCGACCAGGTGAGCGACCGGTTGAGGACTGTGGGAGTTCTTGACTCGCGTCTCGTTGCGGTTCGTTGAAGTGGGCTAGGCTCGGTTTTTTCGGGGGTTTACGTGATGCTTCGATCGCTGCTCGCGGCGTTGTGCGCGCTATCGGCTTGCTTTGTCCATGCGGAGGGTACCTCGGTTCCGGCGCCGCCGCGGCTCGGATTCGGCAACTACTACCTCGTGGACTACGCGAGCGATCGCGTGCTCGCCGAGAGCGGAGCGGACGAGCAGGTGCCGCCCGCGAGCCTGACCAAGCTCATGACGGCGTACGTCGTGTTCAAGGCGCTCGAGGCCGGCGAGCTCGAGCTGCACGAGCAGGTGCCGGTGAGCGTGCGGGCGTGGAAGACGGGCGGCACGCGGATGTTCATAGACGTGAACTCGCGCGTCGAGGCCGAGGACCTGATCCGCGGCATGCTGATCCAATCCGGCAACGACGCGAGCGTGGCGCTCGCCGAGCGCGTGTCGGGCTCTGTGGAGGCGTTCGTCGAGAGGATGAACTCCACGGCTGCCGCCTTGGGCATGCGCAACTCCGTGTTCCGCAATCCCACGGGGCTGCCGGCGCGCGGCCATCTCACCACGGCGCACGACCTCGCGATCGTGGCGCAGGCGATCATCCGGGAATTCCCCGCCTACTACGGGCTCTACTCCGAGCGGGAGTTCAGCTACAACGGCATCACCCAGCAGAACCGCAACGCGTTGCTCAGGCGCGATCCGAGCGTCGACGGCATGAAGACCGGCCACACCGAGGCCGCTGGCTACTGCCTCGTGAGCTCCGCGCAGCGCGACGGCATGCGGCTGATCGCCGTCGTGCTCGGCGCCAAGACTCCGAAGCTGCGCAACGACGGCGCACAGAAGCTGCTCGACTACGGTTTCGCCAACTACGAGACGCACAAGCTCTACACGGCCGGTCAGGAGCTCGGGATCGCGCACGTGGCCGGCGGCAGCTCCGGCGGCGCGCGCTTGGGCGTGGCGAGCGATCTCTACGTCACGATTCCGCGCGGCAGTTACGGCGACCTCGCCGCCACCATGGACGTGGGCACGCAGCTGGTCGCGCCGGTGGAGCAGGGCACCGCGGTAGGCGCCGTCGACGTCTCGCTCGGCGGTGAGCCCGTGTCGCACGCGGCCCTCGTCACGCTCAAGCCCGTG
>DASUFK010000010.1:0-9781 GCA_036274615.1 Gammaproteobacteria bacterium
GCCACCGGCAGCACGCTCGCCATCTGATCGAGATAGTGGAACGTCATGTACGCGCGCCAGGTGTCGACCGGCGTGGCGCGGAACAGCTTGGCCAACCCCTGCACGGCGTCCGGTTGCGCCACGACGAAGAAGTCTTGGCCGGGTGCGCCGAACGTTGCGAGCGCCGCATCCCACGCGAGCTCGGGCGCGAGGGTCCTGAGCTCGGCGCCCGACTTCGGGTTGTAGGTGAGCTCCACGTCGCGCGATTTGTCGCGCGGCCAATGGAGCTCGGCGATCTTGTGCTCCACGTCGACGATCGCGCCCGCGCTCGCCGCCGCATTCGGGTATGACGCGAGACCCAGCATCTTCTCGACGTAGGCGCGATATTTCGTGCGTGCCTCCGCGAACCGCGCGTCGTCCCTCAAGTAGTAGTCGCGATCCGGCAGGCCGAGGCCCGATTGCGCCACGCCCGCGACGTAGACGTCGGGACGTTTGTCGTCGAGCGTCACGTACATGCCCACGGGCAAGTCGCTCGCCACGTCCGCCGTGTAGGCGAACGCCACGATGTCCTCGTGCGTCTTGGCCGCGGCGATGCGCGCCAGGTCCGCCTCGGCCGGGCGGAGGCCCCTGGTGTCGATTGCCGTGGTATCGAGATAGGCGCGGTAATGATCGACGGCCTTGCGCTCGGCCGACGCCGGCGCGAGCGAGCGTTTGGCGGCAGCCTCGATGGCCGCGCGCATGTCGTCCTCCGACTTCGCGCGGAGGATGTCGAACGAGCCCCAGCTCGCGCGGTCGGGCGGAATCGCCGTGTTCTTGAGCCAGGTGCCACCGGCGTAGCGGAAGAAGTCGTCGCCCGGAGCGATCGAGCGGTCCATCGCCGCGAGGTCGAAACCCCACTCGCCTATCTCCGCTTTGCCGGTCGCCGCAGCGGCGACCTTGAAGACCTCGCCGACCCCGACGGCGACGGCGGAGATGACTCCTGCGGCGCCCATCAGCACCGCGCGGCGGTTCACTTGCGAAACCATGCTGCCCCCAAAGGTTTTCGAGCCTGCGTTGCTTCAGCGGTTGCCGCTCGACGGCGCCGCGGCGGGCGGACGCTGTCCCTCGTTCAGCACGGCGTGATGGGTGCGCTGCTTGAAGCGCCAGCCGTTCGCCGTCTTCACGTAGACGTCTTCGTAGTAGCCGTCGTTCTCGATCTTGTTCGGGTCGCCGCCGAGACCGATCATCATCATGTCCACGGTGCCGGTGGCGCCCTCGGGCGTCGGCGTGATGATGTGGTTCACGTAGATATGGTGCACGCCCTGGACGATCCAGGGAACGTTCTTGCAGCCCTTCGACCCGCCGCCCGAAACCTCCGCGAGCTTCTCGCGGCCCTGGATGCCCGCCGCCGGCTTGCCGTTCACCACCGGCAGGAACACGCCGTCGGGCGTGTAGAGGTCCGCGTAGTCGTAGCCGTTGTTCGAGCAGGTGTCGATCGCGCGCGCGTACTTCGACACGAGCTGCTGGATCTCGATGTAGTCGAGCGCCGTGAGCTCCTTGGGCTTCTGCGCAACGCTTACCGCGGGCAGAGAGAGTGCCGCGATGACGGTGATGGCTCCGGCCAAGGTTCGCGTACGCATGAGCTGGTCTCCCCGGTTGTTGTGAGCGCGTGCCGGCGAATAGTAGCGCCAATCGGGGCTGTCTTTGGCCTTCGTTTCCCGAAACCCGCGGTGTAGAGTCCCTGCTCATGCGCGGACTCGAGCTCTTCGTCGCCCTTGCGGCGTGGTTCGGCACCGTTCAGGCGGTGGGGCAACCCGCATGGACGGTGCCGAGGCTCGCGAACGGCAAGCCCGATCTCGAGGGAACCTGGGAGAACAACAGCGCCACGCCGCTCGAGCGGCCGCCGCAGCTCGCGGGTAAACCGTTGCTGTCCGAGGACGAGCTCGACGCGCTCAAGGCACGCGCCGCGCAGCTGTTCGGCGCGGAGGCCGACGCGGTGTTCGGCGACTCGCTCTATCTGTCGTTGCTCGACGAGAAAGGTCCGCGGCTCGCTTTCGCGACCGGAACCTACAGCCAAAACTGGGTCCCGACTCGCTACTTCGAGCGCCGCACGTCCCTGATCGAAGACCCGGCGGACGGCCGCCTGCCGCCGCTCACGCCGCAGGCGGTGCAGAGCCGCGCCGCCCGCGCCGCGGCGCGGCCCGCTCGCGCGCGCGGCGCCGCCGATTTCACGCTCAGCGACCGCTGCATCACCTTCGGCGTGCCCGATCTCTTTGCCGCCTACATGAGCACCTACCGGATCATCCAGACGCCGGCCGACGTCGTGATCCAGATGGAGAAGCTCCACGACGTCCGAGTGATTCCGCTCGACGGCCGGCCGCACGTGTCGCCCGCGATTCGCCAGTACCTGGGCGACCCGCGCGGCCATTGGGACGGCGACACGCTCGTGGTGGAGACCACCAACTTCGACGCGTCCGGCAACACGATGGGCGGCTACTTCCGCTACGCCGACGAAAACCTACGGCTCACCGAGCGCTTCACGCGCGTCAGCGACGACACGCTGCGCTACGAGTTCACGGTCGACGATCCCACGGTTTGGACGCGGCCGTGGACCGCCGCGATCTACTGGAAGAAGAGCAGCGGCGAGATCTACGAATACGCCTGTCACGAAGGCAACTACAGCATGCGGGGCATGCTGTCGGCTTTGCGCGCGGAGGAATCGGCCTCCGAGAAAAGGACGCCCGAGCGAGCGCCGCGATAACTGCGGTCAGCGCGCCGCGCGCTCCTGGCCGTGCCGCTCCGCGGCCGCCTTCAAGAGGATTGCCTCGGCCGCCGGAAACTCGCGCCCGGTGTTGGCCAGGAACACGCCGCGCGACATCATCAAGGGCGTCCAGCCGAGGTCTGTTTTGGCGTCGATGTTCGCGCCGTGATCCACGAGGTACTGCACGATCGACGGCTGGTTCGCGAGGATCGCGCCGTGCAGCGCGGTGCTGCCGCTCCAGCGCGGGTCGCCCGTGCCGAGATCGAGCAAGTCGCCGATGTTGTGCGGGTAGTAGAGAAGCGTGTACTGCGGGTCGCCGATCATCTTGTAGTCGCCGAAGTGCGCGGCCGCGTTGACGTCGTTGCCGAGCTCGACCGCGGTCTTCACGGCCTCGAGCCGCTCGGCCTCCGACACGCCCGTGAACGGACCGGGCGTCTCGCCCTCCCACGTGTCGAGCCCCGCCGCCACCATCAGCGGCGTGATGCCGAATCGATTGGTGATGTTCGGATCGGCACCGCCTGCGGCGAGCACCCGCATGAGCTCGGCGTCGCCGTTCTTCGCGGCCACGTAGAACGCCGTCGCGCCGTTGTAGGTGAGGAGGTGGCGGCCGACCACCATGTTCGGCGGATTACGCGTGGTGCCGCCGACGGTGTCGAACTTGATCTCGGGCCAGTCGACGCGCACGTTCGGGTTGGCGCCGTGCGCGAGCAGCTTTTTCACTAAATCGATGCTCGTAACCCTGCCGGTGGGCCGCGGCGCGGCCGGCGGTAAGTCGCCGACGCCGGCATCACCCGTGGACCCGGGCTTGCGGAGCCACGCGATGATGTGCAGCGGAGACGCGCGCGCGTCGGGCATGTTCGGATCGGCGCCGCGGTCGAGCAGCAGCGACGCCGCTTCGTAGAACGCGTTCACGACGGCGACGTTGAGCGCGCTCGTGCCGTCCGCGATCAGGTCGTTGCCGTTGGCGCCATGGTCGAGCAGATAACGCATCGTGTCGATCTGCGCGTCGCGCACGGCGAACAGCAGCGGCGTGAAGCCGCCCTTCGACTTGGCGTTCACGTTCGCACCTGCCTCGACGAGCGCGGTGACCACGTCGACGTGCCCCTCTCCCGCCGCCCACATGAGAGCGGTCTGGCCGCGGAAGCTCTCGATCTCGTCGACGGTGGCGCCGTGCTCGAGCAACGCCTTGACGGCGTCGAGCTTGCCGGTGCGCGCCGCGGTCATCAGCGGCGTCTGCCCTTCTCGCGACTTCGCGTTCACGTCGGCCCCGGCCGCGAGGAGCCGCTCGATCGCTGCGCGATCGCCGTTCTGGGCGGCGAGCTCGAGCGGCGTGACGTTGAAGCGCGTCTTGGCGTTGACGTCGGCGCCGGCGAGGAGCAGTGCGTCGATGAGGCCCAGATCGTCGCCCTCGGCAGCGAAATGCAGCGCGGTGGCGCCGTCGCCCTCCTCTGCCTTCACGTCCGCGCCGCGGTCGAGCAGCGCGCTGACGGCGGTGCGGTCGTGACGCTTCACGGCGTCGATGAGCGCGGACGGCTCGGCGGCGGCCGCTACTCCGCCCGCGCCGATCAGCGCGAGCATCGATCCGATCAGCATGCGTGCCATTTTCCGCCCCCACGCGGCCGACGAACGCATGGGCCGCAACGCCATTCGTACCGCAACCCGCGCGCAGCGTAAAGGCCGAGGCACGAGCTTCGCGCCTCACGGGCCGAAGGGCGGGGCTGCCCCGATCAGGTCGGCCGATTGCACACTCCCATCGATACGTGGGTAAAGGCGACGTCGATCGTCTGTTTGAAGGCGCCGGCGGCGCCGCTGAGACCGCGCAAGATCCGCCCGGTCAAGGTGGTCCCTTCTTCAGGCTTCGCGTCGAATTCCGGGGGGAGCCTGGCGTCGGTCATGAGCGGGCCGTACGAGCTGAGCCGCTCCACGGTGATACCGAGCATGTCCAGTGGACTTGGTCCAATGCCGTCGTAGACTTCCACTCGGTCGTAGGTTGCGTTCGCGGGCTGCGGTAGGTAATAGGGCAGGTCGTTATAGAGGAAGAAGCCGTCGTTCGACATCGCGTCGCCGGCAAGCGGACGACCGCTGATGAAATCGAACTGGCCGTTCTCGCTGGTGTAGTCGCCGGTTTGTGCGTTTGCGCCGCCGCCGCGGCGCACGATACCGAGGTCGATGGTCAATTGGCCGCTTACGGGATCGCCGATTGCATAGGACTGTGGGCAGGGGCAACCCTGCTCTTCGATCCCCGAGACCGTCCCTTCATATTTGATAAACATCAAATCGGCGTTGGCGGCTACCGGGACGCAAAGCGCGATGCACACCAATAGATTCCTCATAAACCACCCTCCGTGTGAAAAATCGTCAAACGGAGTGCAAGAGCCAGGCCATGTCCCAGCGGGATCGGTAGCGGCACCGGGGCGTGCGACAAGGCCCACCGGCCAAAGAAAAATGATGATTCGAAGAGGTGACGCCTGCCTGCGGGACGTGACCCGGCCGCCGGGCCACGTGACAATGATTCGTGGCGCGCGTCGCGTTTCGACGGCGGCGAATCACGGAGGGTACGAAACATGAAGTCTTGGTCTTGGCCCGTCGCGGCGGCGGTTGCCGCGTTTGCGATACCGGTGCACGCACAACTCGTCGTCGATCCGGGCTTCAAGAGCGTCGGCCGCGGCTGGCCGCTCAAAGCCGATGCGCGCCAGCTGCCGGAGGTCGGACCGAACTTCGGCTTCGGGCCGCAGGGCAACCGCAACGAGACAGCGCGCGGCGGCAAGGTGCCGGACGGCATCAAGCCGTTGCCGGTGGACGTCTTCACCACCAAGGACTTCTACAAGGACAAGGACCTCTGGAGCGATCCGCGCTACTTCCGCTGCAACAGCACGATCGGTATCGAGGCGAACTCGGGGGCCGTGGGCACGCCGCTGATCGTGAACAACGATCCCGCGACGGCCGCCTGGGGCCATTGCGACCGCGACTATCCGCGCGAGTCGATGGTGAGCCCCTACCCGTTCAAGACCGCGCAAGAGCACTACGAGGCGCTGCTGGCCGAGACGAAGAAGCGCGGCGGCCCCACGCAGCACACCTACGCCACGGTGCCGAGCGAGTGGACCGGCCGCTACGCGCGCCCGGGCTTCATGCCGGGCAACGAGAACTGGTACCGCGGCCATCACAACCAGGTGTCCACGTGGCTCACGCTGCTCACGCCCGAGTACCAGCAGCGCATGGTGCAGCAGACCTACCACGAGGCCCGGGGCGAAGCGCAGTGGCCGTCGCAGTACTGCTGGCCCGAAGGTTTCATGCGCCGCTGGCACGAGGCGGCGGTGTGGGAGCACCAGATCCTCGTCACGCCGAAGCTGGTGCAGATCCTCGCGGGCGTGGCCCGCAACTTCATCACCAACATCGAGATCGGCCCGTCGTTCAAGCTCGAAGGCGCCATCCCGCGGCTCGGCGAGGACGTACCGCGCTGGTACGGCGAGACCGTCGGCTTCTGGGACAAGGACGCGCTGATCACGTGGACGTCGAACGTGCAAGGCTGGATGGTGCACGGCGCGTTCGAGTACTCGAACAAGATGCAAAGCATCGAGATCTACTCGCCGATCAAGGACGCGAGCGGCAAGTTCGAGGGATTGGTGCACGAGGCGATCTTCTACGACCCCGAGGCGCTCGTGCAGCCGGTGCGCGTGATCCGCAAGCTCGTGAAGATCAGCGAAGTGGAGCAAGGCGATCCGTACGTGTTCATCGAGTGCGTGCCCACGATCTATCCGATCGAAGGCAAGCCGAGCCCGGTGCGCCCCGGCGAGGTGATCAACTACGAGATCCCCGACATCTACGGCCGGCCGTGGGCGCACATCTGGGAGGAGTACTTCGAGAAGGGAATGACGAAGCCCGACACCGGCGAGGACATCTTCAAGTTCAACTAGCCGGCGCGGCGTTCCATTACAATGCCGCGAGATGAGGGGGCGGTGCATTTGAGGTCAAGACCGGCGAAGCTGCTAGCGATCGGCGTGCCGGTTGTTGCGCTCGCCGGGGCCGCCGGGTGGTGGGCGCTGCACGCGCACGGCGGCCGGGTTGCCACCCGCGACTTCCTCGCCCACTACTGCGTCGACTGCCACAACCCCATCGACCTCACGGCCGATCTCGCGATCGACCCGAAGAGCGTCGACGCCGTGGGCGATCGTGCCGAGCAGTGGGAAAAGATCGTCCGCAAGCTCCGCGCCGAGACGATGCCGCCGGACGACCCCCGCCCGGCCCACGACGCCTACGTCGAAGCCGCCGCATTCCTCGAGGGCGAGCTCGACGCGAGCGCGGCCGCGCGGCCGAACGCGGGCGACGTGCCGCTGTTCCGCCGGCTCACGCGCACCGAGTACCGCAACGCGATCCGCGACCTGCTCGCGCTCGACCACCTGCCGAGCGAGCTCGACTTCGAGCTCCTCTTGCCCGCGGACAACGCGAGCAGCGGCTTCGACAACATCGCGGATCTCCTGTTCGTGTCGCCGGTGGTGCTCGAGCGCTACGTCACTGCCGCGCAGAAGCTCGCGCGCGTCGCCGTCGGCGACATGCGGATGCCGGTCACGGTGAACATCCACAAGCTGTCGGAGCAGATGCCGCAGGACGAGCGCGCGGAAGGGCTGTCGTTTGGCACGCGGGGCGGCCTCGCCGTGGAGATGTATTTTCCACTCGACGCCGAGTACACGGTGGAAGTGGAGACGGCGGCCGCGGCGCGCGACGAGCAAGAGATCGAAATCAGCATCGACGGCGCACGAGCCGAAGCTCAGAAGATCGGCGAGCCCGCGCTGCCCGGCCGGCGCCGCGGCGCCGACCATCTGATGTTCCGCGTACCCGTCGCCGCGGGGCCGCACCTCATGGGCGTCACGTTCGTCGAGCGCTCCGAGGCGCTCGACGAGAACCTCGTCCGCAGCCGCATGCGCAGCCGGGGAACCTTGCCCGCGATCGCGATCGCCACGATCAGGGGGCCCTACTCGCCCACGGGTCCCGGCGACACGCCGAGCCGCCGCCGCATCTTCACGTGTCACCCGAGCGCTCCCGACGCTGAAGCGCCGTGCGCGCGCGAGATCCTGAGCACGCTCGCGCGGCGCGCCTATCGCCGCGCCGCCACCGACGCCGACCTCGCCGACCTCATGCCGTTCTACGAGCAAGGCCGGGCTGACGGCGGGTTCGACGCGGGCATCCAGCTCGCGCTCGAACGATTGCTCGTGAGCCCACAATTCCTCTATCGCATCGAGCGCGAGCCCGCGGCGCCGGCGTCGGCCGCCGTGCGGCCCGCCGAGAACGCGATCCGCGGTGCTGTAACCGGCGCGGCGTCGTCAGAGGCCGCGCGTCACCGGTCGCCGATCGGGATCGCGCCCGTGAGCGACGTGGAGCTCGCGTCGCGCCTCTCCTTCTTCCTCTGGAGCAGCATCCCCGACGACGAGCTGCTCGATACCGCGCTCGCGGGTAAGCTCCGCGACCCCGGAGTGCTCCGCGCGCAGGTCGACCGCATGCTGGCCGACCCGCGGGCCGAGTCGATGGTCACGAACTTCGCGGCGCAGTGGCTGTTTCTCCGCGACGTCGAGTCGAAGGAGCCGGATATCTTCCTGTTCCCCGACCACGACGTGACGCTGCGCAGCGCGCTCGAGCGCGAGACGGAGCTGTTCGTGGGCAGCGTGCTGCGCGGCGGCGGCAGCGTGCTCGACCTCCTGACCGCGCGCTACACGTTCTTGAACGAGCGGCTCGCGAAGCACTACGGCATCCCGAACGTCTACGGCAGCTACTTCCGCCGCGTGGACTTCGACGCGGCCAGCCCGCGCGGCGGGCTGCTGTCGCAGGGCAGCATCCTCACGGTCACGTCGTACTCCACGCGCACCTCGCCGGTGCTGCGCGGCAAGTACGTGCTCGACAACCTGCTGGCGTCGCCGCCGCCCCCTCCTCCGCCGGTGGTGCCCGCGCTCAAGACCGAGGACGACGCCGCGGGCGGCGCGCCGCTCACGATGCGCGCCGCGATGGTCAAGCACCGCGCCGATCCGATGTGCGCCGGTTGCCACGCGAAGATGGACCCGATCGGCTTCGCGCTCGAGCACTTCGACGCCGTGGGCCGGTGGCGCGACGCGGACGTGGCCGGCCCCATCGACGCGAACAGCACGCTCGTGGACGGCACCACCGTCGACGGGCTCCAAGGCGTGCGCGACATGCTGCTCGGCAAGCCCGAGCTGTTCGTGCATGCGTTCACGGAAAAGCTGGCGATGTACGCGCTCGGACGGAACGTGCAGTACTATGATGCTCCGGCGATTCGCGCGATCGTGCGCGAGTCGGCCGAGCAGGACTACTCGTTCTCGAGCGTGGTCAGCGGTATCGTCGAGAGCGTGCCGTTCCAGAATCGCAACGTGTATGCAGGGCCGGCGCC
Organism: Gammaproteobacteria bacterium; assembly: GCA_036274615.1. Classification (GTDB taxonomy): domain Bacteria; phylum Pseudomonadota; class Gammaproteobacteria; order Steroidobacterales; family Rariloculaceae; genus FEN-1219. The sequence goes on from DASUFK010000010.1 coordinate 9,114, forward strand.
GACCGTAGCCGCGGTGCGAGCGCCTAAGTCTTCCGGAGGGGAGCCATGACGTTCGTCACGAAGCGCGCGCTGCCGCGGCGCACCTTCCTCCGCGCCGCCGGCGCCACGATCGCGCTGCCGATGCTCGACGCGATGCTGCCCGCCTTCGGCGCCGACGCGCCGGCGTGGACGCCGCGTCTCGGATTCATGTACGTGGGCAACGGCATCGTCCACAAGACGTTCAAGCCCGGCTCCGAAGGCGCCGGCTTCGAGCTCTCGCCGGTGCTCGCGCCGCTCGCAGCGCTGCGCAAGCAGCTCACGGTGGTGAGCGGCCTCGATCACAAGCAGGCCGAGAACTTCGGCGACGGCACCGGCGACCACCCGCGCTCCTCCGCTGCGTGGCTCACCGGCGTGCACGCGTGGGACCGCACACGGCCCGGCGTGGAGGTGAAGCTCGCCACGAGCGCCGATCAGCTCGCGGCCGACGTGCTCGGCAAGACCACGCCCGTGCGCTCGCTCGAGCTCGCGGTCGACACCGCCACGCAGAGCGCCTGCGACGCCGGCGACTGCTTCTACGTGAACACGGTGTCGTGGCGCAACGAGACCACGCCGAACCTCACCGAGAACCATCCGCGGCTCGTGTTCGAGCGCCTGTTCGGCGACGGCGGCTCGGGCGCCGAGCGGCTCGC
>DASUFK010000011.1:0-13428 GCA_036274615.1 Gammaproteobacteria bacterium
GGAAACTGGCATCTTAGGATCAGAAGAGGGCTTGCCGCATGACCGCACAGTCGCAGCTCGAGGCTTACCTCGGCGAATTCCGGCGGCGTCTGAAGACGCTGATCCTCGCGCGCGGCTGGGCGATTCTCGCCGCCGCCGCCCTCGTCATCACGGTGGCCGCCGTCTGGCTCGGCATCCGCCGCGCGTTCGACCCCGCGTCGGTGTACGGTGCCCGGGCGGCGCTCGTGCTGCTGCTCGGCGCGGTCGTCGTGGGCCTCATGGTGCTGCCGCTGCGGGCGCTCAAGCGCAGCCGCGGCATCGGCGACATCGAGCGGCGCGCGCCCGACTTCAATGGGCGGCTCGAGACCTACGACGGCATGCTGCACGGCCCGAACGCGCGGCCGTCGCCGTTCCTCGGTCTGCTCGCCGAGGACGCGCTCAAGCTCGCGCGGAAGATTCCGATCGCGCTCAAGGTGCCCGCCTTGCATATCCGCGCGCCGGCCGCGATCGCGATCGTCGCCGGGCTCACCCTCGCCTGGTTCGCCGCGTACGGCCCCACCAATTGGCGCTACGGCGTGCGTAATCTCTGGGCCGGCTGGCTGCTGCCCGACACGCTGCCGCCGCAACGCATCGACGTGGACCCGGGCGACGGCACCGTGCGCCGCGGCGGAGACCTGCACGTGGTCGCCAAGGCCGACGGCTTCGAGCCGTCGAAGATGGAAGTGTTCGCGCAGTTCGCGAGCGGCGCCGGCTGGGAGAGCGCGCCCATGGCGGCCGGCGCGGACGGCACATTCGACTTCACGTTCTTCGCGCTGCGCGAGCCGCTGCGCTACTACGTGGTCGCCGCCACGCTGCGCAGCCAGGAGTACGCGGTCAACGTCGTCGACCTGCCGCGCATCGACAACGTCAAGCTCACGTACAACTATCCGAACTGGACGCACCTCGAGCCCCAGGTCGTGGAGCCGGGCAGCGACATTCGCGCCGTCGAGGGCACTCAGGTCACCGTCGAGGTCGCCACCGATCAGCCGATCGAGGCGCCCGAGCTCGTCGCGAACGGCCAGCGCATCGCGATGCAGACCGAGGGCAACGTCAACACGGCCACGCTCGAGATCGACAAGGACGGCCAGTACTTCGTCTCCACGCTGTTCAACGGCGATTCGGTGAAGCTCACCGACGATTACCTGATCACGATGACGCCGGACAACAAGCCGGTGGTGAAGGTCTTGAAGCCCGGCCGCGACTGGCGTGCGAGCAGCGTCGAGGAAGTCACCGTGCGCGTCGAGGCGAGCGACGACTACGGCTTGGACAAGCTCGAGCTCCGCTACTCGGTGAACGGCGGCGACTGGACCAGCGCGCCGCTCTCGATCGACGGCAACCATGCGCTGTCCGCCGAGACGCTGTTCCTCGAGGACTTCGAGCAGCCGGTGCGCGTGGCGCGATCCCGGCCGCGCCCCGATCAGCCGAGCTTCAACATCGACGAGTTCCGCGTTCGCGGCCGGCGTTCGCCGACGCAGGCGCCGGCCGAGGAGCCTCCCGCCGCCGAGGAGGCACCCACGGCCGACGCGGCGCCCCCGGTGCCCAAGACGCGCAAGCTCGAGCCGGGCGACGTGATTTCCTACTACGCGGTCGCGAACGATCGCGGGCGCGAGGTTCAAACCGACCTCTTCTTCATCGAGGTGCAGCCGTTCGATCGCAGCTTCACTCAGTCGTCGCAGGGCGGCGGCGGTGGCGGCGGCGGCGGGCAGCAGCAGGACGAGATCTCGCGGCGGCAAAAGGAGATCCTCGTCGCCACGTGGAACTTGATCAAGGAGCGCAACGAGGAGACGTCGAGCTATCTCGACGAGCAGCAGCTGCACGACAACGCGCAGATGCTCGCCGAGCTCCAGCGCACGCTCGCCGAGCAGGCGAAAACGCTCGCGAGCCGCGCGCGCGCCCGGCAGCTCACCGGCGTCGATCCGCGGATCCAGACGTTCGTCGACAATCTCGAGCAGGCGGCGGAGGCGATGGAGCCGGCGTCGGAAAAGCTCTCCGATATCGAGCTCCAGGACGCGGTGCCGCCGGAGCAAGAAGCGCTCCAGCATCTGCTGCGCGCGGAGTCCGTGTTCACCGACATCCAGGTCTCGTTCCAGCAAGGCGGCGGTGGCGGCGGCGGGCTCGCGGGCCGCGATCTGTCCGAGCTGTACGAGCTCGAGATGGACCTCGAGAAGAATCAGTACGAGACCGAGAACGCGCCCAACAGCCTCGACTCGCCGCAAGAAAGCGTCGACGAGGCGATCGCGAAGCTGCAGGAGCTCGCGCGCCGGCAGGAAGAGCTGTCGCAGCGGATGAACAACCGCCAGGCCGGCCTCACCGAGCAGGATCGCTGGCAGCAGGAGTCGCTGCGGCGCGAGACCGAGGAGCTCAAGAAGCAGCTCGAGGAGATGCAGCAGCGTCTCGCCCAGCAGCAGCAACAGCAACAGCAGCAGGGCTCGCAAGGACAACGCGGTCAGCAGGGCGGCCAGCAGCAGCAACAGAGCGCGTCGAACGGGCAGGCGGGCGGTCAGCAGAACGACCAGACGCAGCAGGCGATCTCGCAGCTCAACCAGGCGCTGCAGGCGATGAATCAGGCCAACGGCCAGAACGGCCAGCCGATGGATCAGGAGGCCGCGCGCCGCGCGATCGAACAGGCCCGCCGCGATCTGCAGCGCGCGCTCGATCAGCTCACGGCACAGCGGCAGTCCGCCGTCGGCGAGGCGTTCTCCGATCTCACCGAGCGCGCCAAGGACCTCTACAACAAGCAGAGCCAGACCGCGCAGGACTTGCAACGGGCGCTGCGCGAAGGTCAGACCGCTCCGCCGCAGCAGCGCCGCTACGGCGGGCTCAGCGAGGAGCAGGCCGAGAACTTCTATCAGCGCAAGTCCGACTTGAAGGACGAGCTCGAGGCGCTGCAGAACGACATCCAGCGCGTCGCGCAGCAGTTCAAGCAGCAGACGCCGGGTGCGAGCGACAAGCTGAACGAGGCGCTCACCGACCTGCAGGGCGCGCAGACCACCGCGCGTCTCGGCATCGGCGCCGACATGATCGCCCGAGGCGGCGCGCAGCAGGTCGCCGCCACCGACTCGGTCTCCACTTCGGCGCTCCGCAATCTGCAGCGCGATGCCGAGGCGGCCCAAGCGCTTGCGAACGAGGAAGCGGTCAACGGCCAGCAGCGCGCGGCCGATCCGAACGCCGAGCTCAAGGCAGAGCTCCAGTCGCTGCGCCAGCAGCTGGCCGAGCTCACGCAGCAACAGAATCAGAACGGGCAGGGCCAGAACGGCCAGCAGCAGAACGGCCAGAATGGGCAGAACGGCCAGCAGCAAAACGGCCAGCAGCCGGGCGGCCAGGGTCAGGGGCAGCAGCCCGGCCAGGGGCAGCAGTCCGCGCAAAACGGCAGCCCGAACGATCAGGCGCAGGCGAACGGCGCGCAAGGCGGCGGCCGGTTCGGCGAGCGCAACAATGCGGCCGGTCCGGGCGGCGGCGGCTGGTACGACTGGCGGCGCGGCGGGGTCTGGGACCCGCGCAGCCGCGGCTGGTGGACGAATCCGCAGACGCTCGAACAGGCCCGTGACCAGCTCACTCAGTCGGCGCAGGAGCTGCTGACGCTGGGCAACCGGTTGCCGCGCCAGACGGACGATCCGCGCGGGTTGAGCGACGAGGAGCTGAAGGCGGTGCGGGAGCTGGCGGATCGGTTGCGCAGTGGGTTGCGCGGGAATCCGGAGCTCATCGACCAGGAGTTCCAAGCGCTCGTGAACCTTACGGAGCAGCTCGAGCTCAAGCTCGCGGACGCGGACGACGGTGCGGAGCACTCGGCGGTTCGAGCCGAGGCGCCGGCGCAAATCGCCGAGGGCTACCAGGAGGCCGTCGCGGAATACTTCCGCCGCCTCTCGCGCTCGACGCAGCAACCCGCCAACTAGCGCATCTCTCACCGACGGCGCGCCGCTTCCCGCGGCGCGCCGTTTTCGTTTTGCGGCGTGCGTTCTCGCGCGGCCCGGAAGAACCCTTCGAAGGGCGGCGTGCCGCGCCCGTCCTCCGCGCAGAAACCTCGTCGGTCGTCGGAGGGCTCTTCTCAACTCAAAAAGGAGCGCTTCGCCACCTTCCCCACGCTGCGCTTCGTCGTAGAGAAGGCGAGCGCCGCGCGGGGGCGCTTGCGCTGCGCAGGCAAGCGCTGCTGTGCTATGAAGAATGGCGGCGGGTGTGCCGTGCAAGGGCCTCCCGAGACCGTCGCGGCACAGGGCCGGAATTTGCTCCTGCAATTCCGGCATGCCCGCCGTCCATGGCGGGCCGATGTGCCGCGAGGAGGCCCAGGGATGGTCTTCCGCCGTGTCTCGGGAGGCCCTTGCACGGCACGCCCGCCGCCATTCCGCGATGCGCGTCATCGCCTGCGCCATTGGGCGCAGCGCATGCAGCTTGCGAGCGCGCTTTTTTTTGGAGGAGGAGAAGAGTGGGGAAGATGGTGAAGGTGACCGCGGCGGACGGGCATGAGCTCGAGGCGTATTCGGCGGAGCCGGAGGGGAGGGCGAGGGGCGGGGTCGTCGTCGTGCAGGAGATTTTTGGGGTGACGGGGCACATCAAGAGGGTGGCGGAGCAGTATGCCGCGGAGGGGTTCAAGGTGATTGCGCCCGCGATGTTCGATCGGATCGAGCCCGGCATCACGCTCGACTACAAAGAAATTCAGCAGGGGATTGCGTACATGCGGCAGCTCGACTGGGCGGGCACGCTGGCCGACGTCGAGGCGGCGGCCGAGTACGTGCGCGGCGCGGGCGGCGGCACTGCCGTCGTCGGCTTCTGTTGGGGCGGCACCGTGGCCCATGTTGCCGCGAGCGAGCTCGACTTCGACGCGGCCGTCTCGTACTACGGCGGCGGCGTGGCGAAGATGCTCGACAAGGAACCGCAGTGCGCGATCGTGTATCACATCGGCGACCAGGATCATTCGATCCCGCTCGCCGACATCGACAAGATCAAGGAGGCGTATCCCGCGGCCACGGTGTACGTCTACGAGGGCGCGCAGCACGGTTTCAATTGCGACGAGCGCGCGAGCTACAGCGCCGCGGACGCGAAGTCGGCATTCGCGCGGTCGGTCGAGCTCCTTCGTGAGGAAACTTCATAAACCGCGGCGGCCCGCGTCTTTCTTCGACTTAAGAATGCTTTAGTAACAACGGTTTGCGCGACTTCGCAACGCCAAGGCCGGGTCGCGATGAGATAATCCCCGCCCTCGAAAACCAGGACACGCCGTCCGCATGGACGCCACGATCAAGACCCACAACCTGCAGCGCCGCTACAAAATGGGCGACGAGGTCATCCACGCGCTCAAGGGCGTGGACCTCACGATCATGCGCGGCGAGTACGTCGCGATCATGGGTCCGTCGGGCTCGGGCAAGTCCACGCTGATGAACATGATCGGCTGCCTCGACAGCCCCGACGACGGCGAATATTGGTTGAACGGCCAGCTCGTCTCGAAGATGAAAGATCGCGCGCTCGCTCGCGTGCGCAACAAGGAAGTGGGCTTCGTCTTCCAGACGTTCAACTTGCTGGCGCGCGCACACGCGCTCCACAACGTGGAGCTACCGCTCATCTACGCCGGCATGCGGCGCAAGGAGCGGCTCGAGCGTGCGAAACGCGCGCTCGAGCGCGTGGGCTTGGGACCGCGCATGATGCACCGGCCGAGCGAGATGTCGGGCGGCCAGCGGCAGCGCGTCGCCGTCGCTCGTGCCCTCGTTACCGAGCCGAGCATCCTGTTGGCCGACGAGCCCACGGGCAACCTCGACTCCACCACGAGCGTCGAGATCATGGCCTTGTTCCGCGAGCTCCATGCGGCCGGACACACGATCGTGCTCGTCACTCACGAGCACGACATTGCGATGCATGCCCGCCGCATCATCACGTTCCGCGACGGCGCGATTGCCGAAGACACCCTCAACAACCAACAGATTCACTGATCACTATGCGTAGCGCTGTAGTCATTGCCTGTATTGCGTTGCTCGCCGGTTGCAACAAGCAGAGGACGGAGGCGGTTGCGCCTACGGTCTACGACGCGGCGGCCGTCGAGAAGCGCGACATCAAGGTCACCGTGGACGCGGCCGGCATCATCGAGCCGGAGTCGATCGTCGAGGTGAAGTCGCAGGCTGCGGGCGAGGTGCTCAACGTGCACGCCGAGATCGGCGACGTGGTCGAGGGAAATAAGCTGCTCATCGAGATCGACAAACGTACGCCGCGCAACAAGGTCGCGGACTCCGAGGCGTCGCTCGCGGCGGCCAAGGCGCGCCGCACGATCGCCAAGACGCAGCTCGACCGCGCCGAGGCGCTCCACAAGTCGCAGACCCTCACGCAGGCCGACGTCGAGAAGGCGCAGCTCGAGTTCGCGCAGGCCGACGCGCAGGTGGTGACCGCCACCATCAATCTCGAGAACGCGCGCATCACGCTCGAGGACACCGACGTGCGGGCGCCGGCCGCGGGCACGATCCTCGAGAAGAACGTCGAGCCCGGCACCGTGATCGCGTCGTCGACGTCGAACGTGAGCGGCGGCGCGGTGCTGATGAAAATGGCCGATCTCACGGCGGTGCAGGTCCGCACGCGCGTGGACGAGACGGACATCGGTAAGATCAAGCCCGGCATGCTCACCAAGGTCACGGTGGCCGCGTACCCGAACCAGCCGTTCGAGGGCACGGTGCTCAAGATCGAGCCGCAGGCGATCGTGGAGCAGAACGTCACGATGTTCTCGGTGCTGATCAAGCTGCCGAATCCGGGCGGCGTGCTCAAGCCGGGAATGAACGCCGACGTGCAGATCCAGATCAGCGAGCGCAGCGCCATCGCCGCGGTGCCGACCGCCGCGTTGCGTGCCGACAGCGACATCGAGCTCACCGCCAAGATGCTCGGCATGGACGAGGGCACGCTGCGCCGGCAAATCTGGCCGGACGGCGAGCCGGCCAAGAAGAGCGCGAGCGTGGACGGCAAGGCGACCTTCAAGATGCCGAACGGCCGTGAGGTCCCGCTGCCGGACGGCGTCGACGCCGCGAAGGTCACGGCGCTGATGGAGAAGCGCCGCAGCGGCGGCGAGCTCTCGGCGGACGACCAAAAGCTGCTGCGCCAGGTATTCCAGAACGCCGGCGGCGGACAAGGCTTCGCGCGCAACGGGGGCGGGGGTAACGGTGGCGGCGGCTTCGGTGGTAACGGCGGCGGCTTCGGCGGTGGCGGCGGCGGTCCGCCCGGCGGTTTCGGCGGAGGCGGTTTCCCCGGCGGAGGCGGTTTCCCCGGCGGCGGGGCTCGCGGCGGTCAGGGCGGTCAAGGCGGTCAGGGTGCGGCTGCGGCCTCGCGCTCGACCGAGTACCTGTTCAGCGGCGACTACTGGGTGATCGCACTGCGTAACGATCTGCCGGTGCCGCTCGCGGTGAAGACCGGTCTCACGGACCTCGAGTACAGCGAGATCGTGAGCGGCCTCGAGCCCGGCGACAAGGTCCTGCTGCTGCCGAGCACCAGCCTTTACGAGCAGCAGGAGCGGCTGCAGCAGTTCATCACGCAGCGCTTCTCTTCGAGCACCCCGTTCCAGCAGGGCGGCGGTAACAACGGCAACTTCAACCCACGGAACTTTCGTTGAGCGAGGCGTCCGCGCGGACGCCGCCCACGCCCACCGAACGCCGATTCGCGCTAACCGGGCTCACGCTCGCGGCGCAGGTTTGGGGTAAGCCCGGCCGCTTACCGGTGCTGGCCGCGCACGGCTGGCTCGACAACGCCGCGAGCTTCGACCTGCTGGCGCCGCTGCTGCCCGACTACGAGCTCGTGGCGCTCGACCTGGCCGGGCACGGCTTCAGCGGCTTCCGTTCCGACGACTCCGCCTACAACCTCTGGCAAGACGTGGGCGATTTCCTCGACGTGCTCGACCAGCTCGGCTGGGCGCGTTCCACCCTGCTGGGCCACTCGCGCGGTGCCGCGATCTCCGTGCTGTTTGCGGCCGCGTTCCCTGAGCGGGTCGACAAGCTCGTGCTGATCGAAGGCGGCGCCCCGCTCGTCGCTGCCGCCGACGACGCGCCCGCGATGCTCGTGCAGGCGCTGCTCGACCGGCGCAGGCTGCGCGGCAAGACCGGCCGCGTGTTCGCGGATCGAGCCAGGGCGATTCAAGAGCGCGCGCAGGGCTTCACGAAGATCAGCCTCGCGGCGGCGGAGATCCTCGCTCGGCGCTCGCTGCGCGAGGTCCCCGGCGGCTTCCAGTGGCACGCCGATCAGCGATTGAAGGGTGCGTCCGCGCTCCGGCTCACGGCCGATCACGTGCGTGCGTTCGTGCGCCGGGTGTCGGCGCCCGTGCTGCTGGTCCTGGCGGACGACGGGCCCTTCGCCCGCTTGCCCATCTACGAGGAGATGATCCGGCTCTTCCCCGCTGTCGAGGTCGTGCGGATGACCGGCGGGCATCACCTCCATCTCGAAGGGGCCGAGGTCGAGATCGCGCGGCGGATCCGCGACTTCCTGGCGGCTTGAGACGGCGGCGGTGTCGCCCGGCGCGCGCCCGACGAATTGCCGCTGCTCTCGCAGACGCGCTAGAGTCGCCCTCTCCACGGCCGTTCGAGAACGCCAATGAAAGCCTACGTCGTCGTCAAAGGCAGCACGGGATTCGACGGGCTCAAGCGCGTGGAGCGCGACCGGCCGAGCGCGGGCCCCGGCCAGGTGCTCGTGCGGATGCGCGCGGCGTCGCTCAACTTCCGCGACCTCGCGATCGTCAACGGCAAGTATTTCCGCGGGGCGGTGGCGGAGGACACGATTCCATTGTCCGACGGCGCCGGCGAAGTCGAGTCCGTGGGCGCGGGCGTCGAGTCGTTCAAGCGAGGCGACCGCGTCGTCGCCACCTTCACCCAGGGCCAGCCGCCGGCCGCGCTCGGCTCGCCGCTCGACGGCACGCTCACCGAATACCAGGTGTTCGGCGAGGCGGGGCTCCTCAAGATCCCGCCGCACATGACGTTCGAGGAGGCGGCCACGTTGCCGTGCGCGGGCGTCACGGTGTGGAACGCGCTCATCCACGGACCGAGGGTGGTGCGGCCCGGCGATACGGTGCTCACGCTCGGCACCGGCGGCGTGTCGGTGTTCGCGCTGCAGATCGGCAAGATGGCCGGCGCGCGCGTGATCATCACGTCGTCGAGCGACGAGAAGCTCGCGCGCGCACGCGCGCTCGGCGCGGACGAGACGATCAACTACAAGACGACGCCCGAGTGGGACAAGCGCGTGCTCGAGCTCACGGACGGGCAGGGCGCGGAGCACGTGATCGACACGGGCGGCGTGGGCACCTTGCCGCGCTCGTACGTTGCGGTCGGGCCGGGCGGCACGGTGAACGTGATCGGCGTGATGACGCGGCCGGAGGGCGACCTGAGCCCGTACCCGCTGATGACGAAGTTCGCGATGGTGCGCGGCATCTTCGTGGGCGCGCGCGAGCACTTCGACGGACTCATGCGCGCGGCCGCCGTGAACGAGCTCAAGCCCGTCGTCGACAAGACGTTCGACTTCGACGCGGCCTCAGATGCCTACAAGGCGCTCAAGTCCGCGCAGCACTTCGGCAAGCTCGTGATCCGCATCTGATCGCGCCTTGCTTTGGCCGCGGTTGGTGTCGAGGCGGCTGCGGCCGCAGCTCCTGACGCGTATCGCTGCGCGGCTGAAGCAAGACGCGATCAGACGGAGCCGCACCGGTTGACGCCCTGCGCGTCGCTTCTATATATTGTGGTCCGTCTTCTTAGTGGCCACTATTAGTAGTGGTCGAGAGGGGAACCCGGTGAAAGTCCGGGACTGTCGCGCAACGGTGACGCGGGGCCAGCTCCGCGAAGTCCGACCGCCTCTGGAAGACAACGCAGGAATCTTCGCGTCAAAGGTTTCTGGCAACGGCGGGCCTACCGTTCTTTCGGGGCCGTCGCGGCTCAGCCTCCTTCGCGCGTTCATTCCACGAGCGCAACCACCGGAGGAGCCGCATGCAGACCACCGCCTCGACCCCGTCCCTCAACGTGCCGGACTCGCGCGTCGTGCAGGCGCACGAGCTCGAAGCCGCCGCGCGCGGCCTGAGTGCCGCGTTTCGCGTGATTCGCCGCAACGGCGGCGTCACGGCATTCGATCCCACCAAGATCAGCGTGGCGATGACCAAGGCGTTTCTCGCCGTCGAGGGCGACACCGCGGCGGCGTCGCGGCGGGTGCACGAGCGCGTCGACGCGCTGACGGTGCAAGTGGTGGCCGCCGTCACGCGTAGGCTGAGCGACGGCGCCGCCTGTCACATCGAGGACATTCAGGATCAGGTGGAGCTCGCGTTGATGCGGGCGGGCGAGCACAAGGTGGCGCGCGCGTACATCGTGTATCGCGACGCGCGGGCGCAGCAGCGCGCGGCGCACGCCGCCGCGGCCGTCGAGCCCGTGCAGCCGGCGCTGTTCGTCACCACGCCCGCCGGGGCGCGCGTGCCGCTCGACCGCGCGCGGCTCGAGCGGCTGGTGCGCGAGGCGTGCGCCGGGGTGGCCGACGTCGAGCCCGAGCCGATCCTCGAGGAGACGCTGCGCAGCCTGTTCGACGGTATCCCGCAGGCCGACGTTGCCGCCGCCCTGATCATGAGCGCGCGCCCGCTGATCGAGCGCGAGCCGGGCTACAGCTACGTGACCGCGCGGCTGCTGCTCGACGTGCTGCGCCGCGAGGCGCTGTCGTTCGTGGCGAAGGAGCCGCGCGAGGCCACGCAGGCCGAGATCGCGGTGCTCTATCCCGAGTATTTCCGCGGCTTCGTGCACGCCGGCATCGCGCTCGAGCTCCTCGATCCGCGGCTCGCGGAATTCGATCTCGAGCGGCTCGGCGCCGCGCTCGAGCCGGAGCGCGACCTCGCGTTCACCTACCTCGGTCTCCAGACGCTCTACGACCGCTACCTGCTGCAGTGGCAGGGCGCGCGCTTCGAGCTGCCGCAGGCGCTGTTCATGCGCGTGGCGATGGGCCTCGCGCTCGGCGAGATCGACCGCGAGGCGCGCGCGATCGAGTTCTATCGCCTGCTGTCGTCGTTCGACTTCATGAGCTCCACGCCCACGCTGTTCAATTCGGGCACGCTGCGCTCGCAGCTCTCGAGCTGCTACCTCACTACGGTGCCCGACGCGCTCGACGGCATCTACGGCGCGATCCGCGACAACGCGCTCTTGTCGAAGTTCGCGGGCGGGCTCGGCAACGACTGGACGCGGGTACGCGCGCTCGGTGCCCACATCAAGGGCACCAACGGCAAGTCGCAGGGCATCGTGCCGTTCCTCAAGGTCGCGAACGACACGGCCGTGGCCGTGAACCAGGGCGGCAAGCGCAAGGGCGCGGTCTGCGCGTATCTCGAGACCTGGCACTTGGACGTGGAGGAGTTCCTCGAGCTCCGCAAGAACACCGGCGACGAGCGCCGCCGCACGCACGACATGCACACGGCAAGCTGGATTCCGGATCTCTTCATGCGGCGCGTCGAGGTCGACGCCGATTGGACCCTGTTCTCCCCCGACGACGTGCGCGATCTCCACGACCTCCATGGCCGCGACTTCGACCGCGCGTACCAAGCGCACGAGGCGCGCGCCGGCCGCGGCGAGCTCGTGAACTTCAAGCGAATCAAGGCGGTGCAGCTGTGGCGCAAGATGCTCACGATGCTGTTCGAGACGGGCCATCCGTGGCTCACGTTCAAGGACCCGTGCAACCTGCGCTCGCCGCAGCAGCACGCGGGCGTGGTCCACAGCTCCAATCTCTGCACCGAGATCACGCTGAACACGTCGGACGACGAGATCGCGGTCTGCAATCTGGGCTCGGTCAATCTCGCGAACCACGTCGCGGAGGGCGGGCTCGATCGCGCGCATCTCGAGCGCACCGTGCGCACCGCGATGCGCATGCTCGACAACGTGATCGACATCAACTACTACGGCGTGCCGCAGGCGCGCCGGGCCAATCTCAGGCACCGGCCCGTGGGTCTCGGCGTCATGGGCTTTCAGGACCTGCTCTACGCGCTGCGGATCCCGTACGCGTCGGAGCGCGCCGTGGAGCTCGCGGACCGCTCGACGGAAGCTCTGAGCTACTACGCGATCCAGGCGTCCACCGAGCTCGCGGAGGAGCGCGGCCGCTACCCGAGCTACGAAGGATCGTTGTGGTCGCGCGGCGTGCTGCCGATCGACTCCCTCGAGCTGCTCGCGGACGACCGCGGCGGCCTCGACCTCGACCGCTCCCGCACGCTCGAGTGGGACGCGCTGCGCGCGCGCGTGCGCAGCGCCGGCATGCGCAACTCCAACTGTCTCGCGATCGCGCCCACGGCCACGATCTCGAACATCGTGGGCGCCGCGCAGAGCATCGAGCCCGCGTTTCGCAATCTCTACGTGAAGTCGAACCTGTCGGGCGAGTTCACGGTGATCTGCCCGCAGCTCGTGGCGGATCTGAAGGCGCGCGGCCTCTGGGACGAAGTGATGATCCACGACCTCAAGTACTTCGACGGCACGCTCGCGCGGATCGACCGCGTGCCCGCCGAGCTCCGCGAGCTCTACGCCACCGCTTTCGAGATCGACGCGCGCTGGCTCGTGGAAGCCGGGGCGCGCCGCCAGAAGTGGCTCGACCAGTCGCAGTCGCTCAACCTCTACGTGGCCGAGCCGTCGGGGCGGGCGCTCGACGAGCTCTACCGGCTCGCCTGGCGGCGCGGCCTCAAGACCACGTATTACCTGCGCACGCTCGGCGCCACGCACGTCGAGCGCAGCACGGTGACGGACGGTGCGTTGAACGTGGTCGCCGCGGCGCCGGCGGCCTGCGACCTGTCGAATCCGAGCTGTGAGGCCTGCCAATGAGCGCACTCGACTTCGACGCGCCGGCGCGCGTGTCCGCCGTTGCCGAGGACAGCGTGGGACCTCGAGGCGGATCCGACGGCGCGAACGCGCCGCCGGCCGTGGAGCGCGGTGCGCGGCGAGTGCACGTGGACGACAAGCGCATCATCAATTGCCGCGCCGATCTCAATCAGCTCGTACCGTTCAAGTACGCGTGGGCGTGGGACAAGTACCTGCAAGGCAGCGCGAACCACTGGATGCCGCAGGAGATCCCGATGGCGCGCGACGTCGCGATGTGGAAGACGCCGGGCGCGCTCACCGACGACGAGCGCACGGTGGTGAAGCGCAGCTTGGGCTTCTTCTCCACGGCCGACTCGCTCGTGGCGAACAACCTCGTGCTCGCGGTGTACCGGCACATCACCAACCCCGAGTGCCGCCAGTACTTGTTGCGGCAGGCGTTCGAGGAGGCGCTGCACACGCACGCCTATCAATACGTGATCGAGTCGCTCGGCCTCGACGAGGCCGAGGTGTTCAACATGTACCGCGAGGTGCCGTCGGTTGCGCGCAAGGCGGAGTGGGCGCTGCCGTACACGGACAGTCTCAGCGATCCGGCGTTCAAGACGGGCACGCCGGCCGCCGATCGGCGCCTGCTGCGCGACTTGATCGCGTTCTACGT
>DASUFK010000012.1:0-4207 GCA_036274615.1 Gammaproteobacteria bacterium
TGCACCGGCCGCTTTTCGAGCGCGTGCAGAATGCCGTTGCGGAGCTTGGCCTCGTCGAACGGCTCGCGGCGATCGTCGCGCTTCACGACGTACGGCATCACGAGCTCGGGCGTCTCGAACGTGGGGAACCGCTCGCCGCACGAGAGGCACTCGCGGCGGCGGCGCACTTGGCGGCCTTCGCCGGCCAGGCGGGAGTCGATCACCTTGGTGTCTTCGAAGTTGCAGAACGGGCAGTGCACGGTTACTCCGCTGGGTGCCGCTCACCGGCGTCGTCTCGACTCGAGCGCATCGTGTCACCTCGCTCCGTAGACGGGGAAAGAGGCGCAGAGATCGAGCACGGCGCGGCGCACCTTCGTCGAGACTTCCTCCGAGGGGTTGTCCAAGAGGTCGGCGATCCAGGCGGCGACGTGGGCGATCTCGGGCTCGCGCAGGCCGCGGGTGGTGACGGCGGGGGTGCCGAGACGCAGGCCGCCGTCGCCTTGGGTCGGCTCGGAGGCGCGCTCGCCTGGAAGGGCGACGCGGTTGACGGCGATGTGCGCGGCGTCGAGCGCGTCTTCCGCGCGCGCGGCGCCGACTCGCGCGCCGCGCAGGTCGACGACCACCATATGGTTGTCCGTGCCGCCGGACACGATCGTGTAGCCGCGCGCGAGCAATGCCGCGGCCAACGCCCTCGCGTTCGCGAGCGTTTGTTCTTGATAGCGCTTGAACTCGGGCTCGAGGGCTTCCCGGAAGGCGACGGCCTTGGCGGCGACCACGTGCATGAGCGGCCCGCCCTGCGTGCCCGGGAACACGCCCGCGTCGATGCGCTCCGTGAGCTCCGAGCGGCGCGGCGCGAGGATCATGCCGCCGCGCGGGCCCCGCAACGTCTTGTGCGTGGTGGTGGTGGTGACGTCGGCGATCTCCACGGGGTTGGGATAGAGGCCGGCCGCGACCAGACCCGCCACGTGCGCCATGTCGGCCACGAGCAGCGCGCCGACCTCGTCCGCGATCGCGCGGAACCGGCGCCAGTCGATCACACGCGAGTACACCGAGAAGCCGGCGACGATGACCTTCGGCCGATGCTCGCGCGCGAGCCTCGCGACGGCGTCGTAGTCGATCTCGCCGGTGGCGGGATCCACCCCGTAGCCGGCCACGCGGTAGATCTGCCCGGACGCGTTCTCGCGGCCGCCGTGCGTGCGGTGCCCGCCGTGCTCGGGCAGCATGCCGAGCAGCGTGTCGCCCGGCGCGAGCAGCGCGAGGTACACCGCGGCGTTCGCGCTCGACCCGGAGTACGGCTGCACGTTCGCCCAGCCCGCGCCGAACAAACGGCACGCGCGCTCGATCGCGAGCTGCTCGGCGACGTCCGCGAGCTCGCAGCCGCGATAGTGGCGGCGGCCGGGATAACCGTCCGCGTACTTGTTGGTGAGCACCGACCCCTGCGCCTCGAGCACGCGGGGGCTCACGTAGTTCTCCGATGCGATGAGCTCGAGGTACCGCTCCTGGCGCAGCCGCTCGTCGCGCAGCGCGTGCGCGAGCGGGGCGTCGAGGTCTTCGAGGCTGCGGGAATCGAAGGTCATCGGTTAGGCCGCCGCGAGCTCTTCGCAGACACGCGTCCACGCGCGCGAGAGATTCGTGCGGTCGTAGCCGCCGCCGCCCATCGCGAGCACGCGGCCCTGCGCGTGCCGGTCCGCGAGCGCCGCCAGCCGCCGCGCCGCATGCGCGTGCGCCTCCGGCGTGTAGCGCAGGTGCGTGATCGGATCGCCCGCGATCGAGTCGGCGCCGCACTGGAGCAGAAACAGCTCGGGGCGAGCCGCGTCGAGATAGCGCTCGACCTCGTCCCACGCCTCGCGGAACTTGTCGTCGTCGGCGCCCGGCGGCATCGGCACGTTGAGCTTGGTGCCCTGCGCGTCGCCGCGTCCGGTCTCGCTGCGGCTGCCGGTGCCGGGATAGAGGAACCGCCCGTCCTCGTGCAGATCGGCGAACAAGAGATCGGCGTCGCGCTCGAACGCGTAGAACACGCCGTCACCGTGGTGCGCGTCGATGTCGACGTACGCCACGCGGCGGATGCCGTGCAGGCGGCGCGCGGCCTCGATGGCCACGCCGCAGTCGTCGAACACGCAGAACCCGGCCGCGTGGTCGCGGCCCGCGTGGTGCAATCCGCCGATCGGAATGAACGCTCGGCGCAATGGACCCTTCACGATCGCCGCGAGCGCCTCGAGGGTGCCGCCCACCACCGTGGCCGCGGCCTCGTAGACGCCGGGAAAGGCAGGGGTGTCGCCCGCGTCGAGCAGACCGCTGCCGCGCTCCGACAGCTCGCGCACGCGATCGATGTACGCGGACGTGTGAAAGTATTCGAGCTCCGCGCGCGTGGCTTGCCGCGGCGCGATCTGCTGCAAGCTCGCAAATCGACTCGAGCGCTCGACCTCGGCCATGAACGCGCCGTAACGGTCGACGCCGAACGGGTGGCCGTTCGGGAAACCGTACGAAGCGAGCTCTAAGCCCGCGACCAAGATGGCTGTTTGCGGCATGCGGCTCTACGTGTGGCCGTGGTACATCCGGAATCGCCGGGGGCAGACGTCGGAGGGTTGCCGAGGGGTGGAACGACGCCGATAATCCCGTGCCCCGCTCCGACCCCTGAAGGCCCATGGCACAGTACATCTATACCACGAACCGCCTCGGCAAGGTCGTTCCGCCGAAGCGCTTCATCCTGCGCGACATCAGCCTCTCGTTCTATCCGGGGGCGAAGATCGGCGTGCTGGGCCTGAACGGCGCGGGCAAGTCGACGTTGCTCAAGATCATGGCGGGCGTCGACAAGGAGTTCGAGGGCGAGGCGCGGCCGCAGCCCGGCATCAAGATCGGATTCCTGTCGCAGGAGCCGGGGCTGGACCCGAGCAAGAACGTGCGCGGCAACGTCGAGGAAGGCGTGGCCGACCTCATGAATCTCGTCAAGCGCTTCAACGCGATCAGCGACAAGTTCGCCGAGCCGATGGAAGAGGACGAGATGACGAAGCTGCTCGAAGAGCAGGGCAAGCTTCAGGACCAGATCGACTCGGTGGGCGGCTGGGAGATCGAGCGCACGCTCGACATCGCGGCCGACGCACTGCGGCTGCCGCCGTGGGACGCCGACGTGACGAAGATCTCGGGCGGCGAGCGCCGCCGCGTGGCGCTCTGCAGATTGTTGCTCTCGAAGCCCGACATGCTGCTGCTCGACGAGCCCACCAACCATCTCGACGCGGAGTCGGTGGCGTGGCTCGAGCGGTTTCTCGGCGAGTACCCGGGCACCGTGATCGCGGTCACCCACGACCGCTACTTCCTCGACAACGTGGCGGGCTGGATCCTCGAGCTCGACCGCGGCTACGGCATCCCCTGGCAGGGCAACTATACCTCGTGGCTCGAGCAGAAGGACAAGCGCCTCGAGCTCGAGGAAAAGCAGGAAGCCGCGCGCCAGCGCACGATCAAGACCGAGCTCGAGTGGGTGCGCACCAATCCGGGCGCGCGCCGCGCGAAGGCGAAGGCGCGGCTCGCGCGCTTCGAGGAGCTCACGTCGAAAGAATTCCAGGCGCGCAACGAGACCAACGAGATCTACATTCCGCCGGGCCCGCGGCTCGGCGACCTCGTGATCGAGGCCGACAAGATCGGCAAGAGCTTCGGCGACCGGGTGCTGTTCGAGAACTTGTCGTTCGCGCTGCCGCCCGGCGGCATCGTGGGCGTGATCGGGCCGAACGGCGCGGGCAAGACCACGTTGTTCCGGATGCTGGCCGGCCAGATGAAACCCGACACGGGCTCGATCCGCGTGGGCCCCACGGTACAGCTCGCCTACGTCGACCAGAGCCGCGACCAGCTCGACGACGGCAAGACCGTGTGGGAAGAGCTCAGCGACGGCCAGGACATCTTGAAGGTGGGCACCTACGAGACGCCCTCGCGCGCCTACGTGGGCCGCTTCAACTTCCGCGGCACCGATCAGCAGAAGAAGGTGGGGCTCTTGTCCGGCGGCGAGCGCAACCGCGTGCACCTCGCGAAGGTGTTGAAGTCCGGCGGCAACCTGCTGCTGCTCGACGAGCCCACCAACGACCTCGACGTCGAGACGCTGCGAGCGCTCGAGGAAGCGCTGCTGTCCTTCCCGGGCAGCGCCGTGGTGATCTCGCACGACCGCTGGTTCCTGGACCGCATCGCCACGCACATCCTCGCGTTCGAGGGCGACAGCGAGGTCGTCTACTTCCAGGGCAAC
>DASUFK010000013.1:0-5568 GCA_036274615.1 Gammaproteobacteria bacterium
AGCGCACGACGATCGTGCCGAGAACGAGCACGAGAAAGATCTTCTCGTCGGGCCGCCCCGCCGCGGCGATCCAGAGCGCCCAGAGCGTGGGCCAGAGCAGCAGCCAGACGCCGATCGGCCGGTGCAGCCGCATGAGCCGCAGATAGCGCGAATAGTGCTGCACTAGCGACGCGCGCGCGGCACGCGCCGGCGCCGCGCCCACACGCTCGCTCTGCGGAACCTCGCTCACTGCACCGCCCCACGCAACATCGCCGCGATTCTAGGCGTCGCGGCTCGATAGCAGCAACGCGCAAGGTCGCGTCTCACTTTGGCCGCTCTGCGATGCCGGTAAGGCTGCGCAACCGCCAAACGCGGCCAAAGTGAGATGCCACCGCCCTCAAACCTTGGCGTAGTCCGTCGCGCCGCGGACCCAGCGGCGGATCAGGGGCTCGACGCGGTCGGGATGATGCGCGAGCAGGCGCTCGGAGATCTCGATGACCGACGGCAGCAGGTCCGCGTCGCGCAAGAGATCCGCGACGCGCAGCTGCACGATGCCGGTCTGGCGAGTGCCGAGGACTTCGCCCGGACCGCGAAGCTGCAGGTCCTTCTGGGCGATTTCGAAGCCGTCGTTGGTCGCGCGCATCACGCCGAGGCGCTCGCGCGCATGCTCGGTGAGCGGCGGCTTGTAGAGGAGCACGCAGCTCGATGCGTCGCGACCGCGCCCGACTCGGCCGCGGAGCTGATGGAGCTGCGCGAGGCCCATGCGCTCCGCGTTCTCCACGATCATCAGCGTGGCGTTCGGCACGTCCACGCCCACCTCGATCACGGTGGTCGCGACCAGCAGGTCGAGGTTCGCGCTCTTGAAGGCGCGCATCACGAGATCCTTGTCGGCGGCTTTCATGCGGCCGTGGATCAAGCCCACGCGGACCTTGGGCAGTGCCGCGGCAAGATCCTTCTCGAGCGCGATCGCCGCGCTCGAGTCCACGGTCTCCGACTCCTCGATGAGCGGGCACACCCAGTACGCCTGTTGCCCGGTCGCGCAGTGCGCGGCGATCCGCTCCACGAGCTCCGGCCGGCGGTCCTCGGGCAACGCTACGGTCCTCACCGGCTGACGCCCGGGCGGCAGCTCGCCGATCACCGAGCAATCGAGGTCGGCGTAGGCGGTCATCGCGAGCGTGCGCGGGATGGGCGTGGCCGTCATGATCAACTGGTGCGGCGAGCGCTGCTCCGTCTCGCCCTTGCCTCTGAGCTTGAGGCGCTGGTCAACGCCGAAGCGGTGCTGCTCGTCCACGATCACGAGCGCGAGCCGCTTGAACTCCACGCTCTCCTGAAACAGCGCGTGCGTGCCGACGATCACCGCGGCCGTTCCGCCCGCGATGGCCGCGAGCGTGCCGGCGCGCGCGCGTGCCGGTTGCGAGCCCGACAGCAACGTCACGCCGATGCCGAGCGGCGCGAGCCAGCGGTCGAAGCTCGTGAAGTGCTGCTCGGCGAGGAGCTCGGTGGGCGCCATCACGGCGGTTTGGCACCCGGCCGCCGCCGCGACCACCGCCGCGAGCGCGGCGACCACCGTCTTGCCCGAGCCCACGTCGCCTTGCAGCAGCCGGTTCATCGGCGCGCCGCGGCCGATGTCCGCGAGGATCTCGGCCGCCGCGCTCTCCTGCGCACGCGTGAGCGCGAACGGCAGCGACGAGCGGAAACGCGCGAGCTCCGCGTCGGCCGCTTGGAGCGCGTAGGCGTGCTCGGTCCGCTGGGCCGCCGCGGTGCGTCGCAACCCGAGCCGCTGCGCGACGAGCTCCTCGAGCGCGATTCGGCGCTGGCTCGCGTGCTTGCCGCTCGTGAGCAGCGCGGAGTCCGCGTCCTGCGGCGGCCGGTGCAGATAGCGGATCGCGTCGGTGATCGTCGGCGAGCCCGGCGCGGTTTGGTCCCAGAGGTAGTCGGTGAGCGGCTCGCGCTCGAGCCGCGCGAGCAACTGCTCGATGAGGCGGCGTAGCGCCGCCTGGTGGAGACCTTCGGTGCTCGGATAGATGGGCGTCAGGGTCGCGGTCGGTTCGGGCTCGTTCGCGCCGATCACGCGGTGCTCGGGATGAACCATCTCGAGCCCGGCGGGACCCGCCCGCACCTCGCCGAAGAAGCGAATCCGCACGCCGCGCACGAGCGCGCGCTGCTGCGCCGCGGTGAAGTGGAAAAATCGCAGCGTGAGCGCGCCCGTGCCGTCGACAAGCTTCAGGAGCAGCGACCGGCGGCGGCGAAACACCACCTCGGCCAGCGCGATCTCGCCTTCGGCGAGCACTCGCTCGCCCGGCCGGAGCGAGCCGAGCGCGCGGATCGCCGTGCGGTCTTCGTAGCGCAGGGGCAGGAGGCACAAGAGGTCGCCGACCCGCTCGATGCCGAGCTTCGCGAGCCGCAGCGCGAGCTTCGGCCCGACGCCCGCGAGGCTTTCGACCGGCCGATCGAACGCCGATGGCTTGCGAGGCTCGATGAGCGCGCCTATAGGACCAGTATCCCGTCCACTTCCACGTTGGCGCCGCGCGGCAACGCCGCGACGCCGATGGCGGCGCGCGCCGGATACGGCTCGGCGAAGTACTCCGCCATGATCTCGTTGACGAGCGCGAAGTTCTTCAGGTCCGTGAGGTAGACGGTGACGCGGACGGCATCCGCGAGCGAGCCGCCCGACGCCGCGGCGACTGCCGCGAGGTTCTCGAACACCTGGCGAATCTCCGCTCGGAGGTCGCCGCTCACCAGCTCCATCGTGGAGGGGACGAGCGGAATCTGCCCCGAAAGGTACACGGTATTGCCGGCGCGAATCGCCTGGCTGTAGGGGCCGATGGCCGCGGGCGCATCCTTGGTGTGAATCGGTTGCTTCGCCATGACTTCTCTTTGTTTTCGGAGGAATGGACCTCGCTCAGCCCGCGCTGCGGGCCACGCGAACGACGCCCGGAATCGTACGGATGCTGCGAACCACCTGCGCGAGCTGCCGCCGGTCGCGAACCTTGAGCCTGAACGACAACGCCGACGCGTCGCCTTCCGTGTCGACGCGCACGTGCTCGATGTTGGTGTGCGTGGCGGAGATCCGGCCCGCGACCTCGGCCAGTAGGCCCACTCGGTCGAGCGTGCGCACCTGGATCTCGCTATCGAACTCGCCCTTCACGCCTTTGGTCCAGTCCACCGGGATCCACTTCGACGGCTGCTTGCGGTACTCCGCGAGGTTGCGGCACGTGGTGCGGTGAATCACGATGCCGCGGCCGCTCGACATGAAGCCCACGATCTCGTCGCCCGGGATCGGATAGCAGCAGCGCGCGTAGTTGACCACCATCCCTTCGGTGCCGGCGATCTCGATCGGCTTGCGCTCCTCGGCCGGATCCGCCGGATCCTTCTGCTGCGCAAGCATTCCGGCGATGACCGGAGCGAGCCGCTCGCCCAAGCCCACCTGCTCGAACAGCGTCTCGATGTCCTTGACGCCGAGCTCCTTGCGGAGCGCGTCGAGCGTGTCCTTCGGCACCTTTTTCAGGCTCGTCGTGTAGGCCATGAGCTCTTGATTGAGGAGCCGCCGGCCGAGCTCTTGAGCCTCGTCCCGCTTGAGGTTCTTGAGGTAGCCGCGGATCGCGTTGCGCGCCTTGGCGGTGATCACGAAGTTGACCCAGTTCGGGTTCGGCCGCGCGCCGCGCGCCGTGACGATCTCGACGGTCTCGCCGTTGTTCAGCGCGGTCTTGAGCGGCACGAGGCGGCGGTCGATCTTCGCCGCGACGCAGCGGTTGCCGATGTCGGTGTGCACGGCGTACGCGAAGTCGACCGCAGTGGCGCCGCGCGGCAGCCGCATGATCGCGCCCTTCGGCGTGAACACGTAGACCTTGTCGGGGAAGAGATCGGCCTTGACGGTCTCGAGGAACTCTTCGGAGTTCGCCGCCCGTTCCATCTCCATGAGGCCCGCGAGCCATTCGCGCGCCCGCTCCTCGGTGCTGTAGGTGTGCTTGTCGACGGCCTTGTATTGCCAGTGCGCGGCCAGGCCGCGCTCGGCGACCTTGTCCATCTCCTCGGTGCGGATCTGCACCTCGAGCGGCAGGCCATTCGGTCCGAACAGCGTCGTGTGCAGAGACTGGTAACCGTTGACGCGCGGTATCGAGATGAAGTCCTTGAACCGGCCCGGCATCGGCTTGAACGCCTGATGTGTGAGGCCGAGCGCGCGGTAGCAACTGTCCACGTCGGGCACGATGACGCGGACACCGTACACGTCGACGATATCGGCGAGGTGCGCGTGCTTGCGCTGCATCTTGAGATAGATGCTGTAGAGGTGCTTCTCGCGCGCGTGCACGCGCGCGGGAATCTTCGCGTCGCCCAGCGTCTTCGTGAGCTTGCTCTCGATCTTGCGCAGCAGCTGGCGCTGATTGCCCTTGGCGCGCCGCAGCGAGCGCTGCAGCACCTTGTAGCGGAACGGATAGAGCGTCTTGAAGCCGAGCTCCTCGAGCTCCAGCTTGAGCGTGTAAACGCCGAGCCGGTTCGCGATCGGCGCATAGATGTCGAGCGTCTCGCGCGCGATGCGCCGCTGCTTCTCCACCGGCAGCGAGGCGATCGTGCGCATGTTGTGGGTGCGGTCGGCGAGCTTCACGAGGATCACTCGCAGGTCCTTCGCCATCGCGAGCAGCATCTTGCGGAAGCTCTCGGCTTGCGCTTCGGCGGCGCTGTCGAACCGCAGGTGGTCGATCTTGCTGACGCCGTCGACGAGACGCGCGACGTCCTCGCCGAATTGCTGCTCGATCTCCTGAACCGTGCGGCCGGTGTCCTCGACGACGTCGTGCAGGAGCGCGGCCTTGATCGAGCCGGAGTCGAGGTGCAGCGTCGCGAGAATTTCCGCGACGGCTATCGGATGAGTGATGTACGGGTCGCCGCTGCGCCGCTGTTGGCCTTCGTGCGCCTTCGCGCTGAACTCGTAAGCCGCGGTGATGCTCGGCAGCTCGGACTCGGGCAGGTAACTCTGGAGCTGCGAGCTGAGCCGGCCGAAGTCATCCGTGCGCCATACCGACGGAAGGACTTCGCGGATGGCAGCACCGTAATCCATGGCTTGCGGCCACTCTACCGGACCTCTTCGAAGAACGCCTCTTCGATGAGCGAACTAGGCCGGCTCCTTTTTGGTGAAGGTCAGTCGCCGATCGAGATCGGCCTCGATCCGAGCAAATCGTCGGGCAGCACGGGCGGCAGCTGCGCCGCGGCGACATCGAGCAGGTCTTCGACCGGCTGATCGCGCTGCGTGAGGATTTCCTCCGTGACGTAGCCGTCGGCGATCTCGCGCAACGCGACGACCGTGGGCTTGTCGTTTTCCCAGTCGACCATCGGATGGGCACCGTTGGCGAGCTGCCGGGCGCGCTTGGCGGCCACGAGCACGAGCTGGAACATGTTCGGAATCCTCTCCAAACAATCTTCTACGGTGATTCTCGCCATTGGGAAACGCCACTCCTGGGGCCCTGGACCTGCAAGTGTAATGCATGAACCCCGGAGCGTCGCAAGGGCGCTTAGTTGGGGGGTTGTCACACTTTGGCCGCTTTTGCGGTCGGTGTGGCTGCGGCCGTACCGCGAAGGGCGCTCGCGAGACACGGC
>DASUFK010000014.1:0-6353 GCA_036274615.1 Gammaproteobacteria bacterium
CAGCTGCTCCTGCGCGCCGACGTGATCGGCGGCCTGATCGCCCGCGACACGCAGCGCGGCGAGATCGTGGGGCTCATGCTGCCGAACGCGCTGGCGAACGTAGCGGCGTTCTTCGGCGTGCTCGCCCGTGGCCGCGTTCCCGCGATGCTCAACTATTCGCTGGGCGCGCTGAGCTTGAAGACCGCGTGCGAGACCGCGGTGATTCGCCGCGTGTATACGTCGCGGCGGTTCGTGCAGGCGGCGAAGCTCGAGCGCAGCATCGAAGCGCTGCGCGAATGCACCACCGTGGTGTTTCTCGAAGACCTGCGCGCACAGGCCACGGCGGCGGTGCGCCTTGGCGCGGCGCTCAAGAAGCCGTTCACGCGCTGGCGTTACGGGCGCCTTCGCGTGCGCCCGGACGAGCCGGCGGTGGTTCTGTTCACGTCGGGATCGGAGGGCGTGCCGAAGGGCGTCGTGCTGTCGAGCGCCAACGTGCTCGCGAACCGCGAGCAGGTGGCCGCGCGAATCGACTTCGGCTCGCAGGACATCATCCTGAACGCGCTGCCGATGTTCCACTCGTTCGGGCTCACGGGCGGCACGCTGCTGCCGCTGCTGTCGGGCATGCGCACCTTCTTCTATCCGTCGCCGTTGCACTACCGGATCGTGCCCGAGATGGCCTACGACGTGAACGCCACGATCATGTTCGGCACCAACACGTTTCTCGCGGGCTATGCCCGCTTCGCGCATCCCTACGATTTCTACAGCGTCCGTTACGTATTCGCCGGCGCGGAAAAGCTCAAGGACGAGACCCGCCGGGTCTGGACCGACAAATTCGGCGTGCAGATCTTCGAGGGCTACGGCGCCACGGAGACGAGCCCCGGAATCGCGATCAACACGCCGATCGATTCGCGCCCGGGCACCGTCGGCCGGCTGCTGCCGGGCATCGACTACGCGCTCGATCCGGTGCCCGGCGTGGACGGCGGGCGGCTGTCGGTACGCGGGCCGAACGTGATGCTGGGCTACTTGAAGCACGACAAGCCGGGCGTCGTGCAGCCGCCTGCCACCGAGCGCGGTCCCGGCTGGTACGACACGGGCGACATCGTCACCGTGGACGAGGACGGCTTCGTGACCATTCGCGGCCGCGCCAAGCGGTTCGCCAAGATCGGCGGCGAGATGGTGTCGCTCGCGGCGGTGGAGGACCTCGCCGCGCGCGCCTGGCCCGACAAGCAGCACGCGGTGGTGAGCCTGCCCGACTTCCAGAAGGGCGAGCAGCTCGTGCTCGTGACCACGCAGCCCGGCGCGCAGCGCGGGGACCTCTCGGCACGCGCGCGCCAGGACGGCATGAGCGAGCTCAACGTGCCGAAGAAGATCCTCGTGGTGGAGAAGATGCCGCTGCTCGGCACGGGCAAGGCCGACTATCCGGCGGTGTCGGCGCTCGTGGAGCAGTCGCTGCCGCACGGCGAGCGGGCCGCGCCTTGAGCCGCGCCGTGCTCGCGCTGCTCGGCGCGCAATTCTTGTCCGCGCTCGCCGACAACGCGATCCTGTTCGCCGCGATCGCGATGCTCATCCACGCTCCGCGGGGCGCTTGGTACGTGCCCGCGCTGCAGAGCGCGTTCCTCGTCGCGTTCGTGCTGCTGGCGCCGTGGGTGGGCTCGTTCGCCGACGCGCACCCCAAGCCTCGGGTGCTGCTCATCGGCAACGGGCTCAAGGCGGCGGGAGCGGCGGCGATGCTCGCCGGTCTCGAGCCGATCGCTGCCTACGCGCTCGTCGGAATCGGCGCCGCGGTGTACGGACCGGCGAAATACGGAGTTCTGCCCGAGCTCGTGCCGCACCGGGCGCTCGTGCGCGCCAACGGTTTGATCGAAGGGTCTACGATCGTCGCGATCATCGTGGGCACGGTGATCGGTGCGCGGCTGGCCGACCGCTCGGTGCCGCTCGCGCTCGCCGCGGTCGTGGCCTGCTACCTCGCGTCGGCGGCGGCGACGTTGCTGTTGCCGCGGCTCGCGCCGGCCGGGCGCGGCGAGCGCGCCGGGCTCCGCAATTTCACGCGGATGATGGGCGCGCTGTTCGCGACCGCACGCGCGCGCTTCGCGATGCTCGGCAACACGCTGTTCTGGGCATCGGCCGCGGTGTTGCGCCTGTTGCTCGTGGCCTGGGCGCCCGCGGTGCTCGCGACGCGGAACGCGTCGGACGTGGCCGATCTCACGCTGTTCCTCGCGCTCGGCATCGTCGCCGGCGCGCTCCTCGTGCCGCAGCTCATCCCGATCGAGAAGCTCCGGCGCGCGCGGCTCGCGGCCTACGCAATGGGCGCTTGCATCGTGGCGTTCGGCATGGTCGAGACGATCTGGCCCGCGCGCGCGGCGCTGGTCGCCATCGGACTGTGCGGCGGACTGTTCATGGTGCCGATGAATGCGGCGCTCCAGGAGATCGGCACGAGGAGCATCGGCAGCGGCGGAGCCGTCGCGCTCCAGAGCTTCTTCGAGAACGTGGCGATGCTCGCCGCCGTCGGCGCGTATACGTGGTCGGCGGGTCTCGGCGTGCAACCCGTGCCCACGATCGTGCTCGTCGGCGTCTTGGTGCTCGTGGCGGCGTTCGTCGTGTCGTGGCGTCTGCCGCGGGACCCCGCCGTCGCCCCGGGCTGAGCTTCCTTCACCTCGCCTATAAACGAAAACGGCCGCGTGCTCTCGCACGCGGCCGTGGTTCGAGGATCGCTGCCGCGCCGGTTACAGCAGCGGTACGCTCAAGAGCGCGACGATGTTGATGATCTTGATGAGCGGGTTGATCGCCGGGCCCGCGGTGTCCTTGTACGGGTCGCCGACGGTGTCGCCCGTGACCGCGGCCTTGTGCGCGTCCGAGCCCTTGCCGCCGAAGTTGCCGTCCTCGATGTACTTCTTCGCGTTGTCCCACGCACCGCCGCCGGTGGTCATCGAGATCGCCACGAAGAGACCCGTGACGATCGTGCCCACGAGCAGCCCGCCGAGCGCCTCCGCGCCGAGCAGCTTGCCGACGATCACCGGCACGAGCAGCGGCAGCAGCGACGGCACGATCATCTCCTTGATCGCGGCCTTGGTGAGGAGGTCCACGGCCGTGGAGTAGTCGGGCCGCGTGGTGCCTTCCATGATGCCCTTGATCTCGCGGAACTGGCGGCGCACCTCGTTCACCACCGAGCCCGCGGCGCGGCCCACGGCTTCCATCGCCATCGCGCCGAAGAGATAAGGAATGAGTCCGCCGATGAACAGGCCGATGATCACTCGGTGATCCGACAGGTCGAACTTGAGCTCGCCCAGGCCGGCCTCGGTGAGCGAGTGTGTGTAGTCGGCGAACAGCACGAGCGCCGCGAGACCGGCCGAGCCGATCGCGTAGCCCTTGGTCACCGCCTTGGTGGTGTTGCCGACCGCGTCGAGCGCGTCGGTGACGTGCCGCACTTCCTTCGGCAGCTTCGACATCTCGGCGATGCCGCCCGCGTTGTCGGTGATCGGGCCGAACGCGTCGAGCGCGACGATCATGCCGGTCATCGAGAGCATGCTCGTGGCCGCGATCGCGATGCCGTACAGGCCGCCGAATTGGAACGCGGCCCAGATCGAGACACACACCGCGAGCACCGGCAGCGCCGTCGATTTCATCGACACGCCCAAGCCCGCGATGATGTTGGTGGCATGGCCGGTGGTCGATGCGCCGGCCACCTTCTTCACCGGGCTGAAGTTGGTGCCCGTGTAGTACTCGGTGATGACCACCATCGCCGCCGTCAACACGAGGCCGACCAGCGCCGCGAAGTAGAGGTTGAGCCAGTCCGCGTTGGCGCCCATGAGCGCCTTCGTGATCGGGTAGAACGCGATCGCGGCGAGCACGCCGGAGACGATCACGCCCTTGTACAACGCCGGCATGATCTTGCCGGTCTTGGTGCTCACGAAGAACGTGCCGATGATGGACGCGACGATCGACACGGCGCCCACCACGATCGGGTAGAGCGCCGCGTTCTCGCCGAGATTCGCCGCGGTCAAACCGCCCAGCAGCATCGTGGCGATCACGGTGACGCCGTAGGTCTCGAACAGGTCGGCCGCCATGCCGGCGCAGTCGCCGACGTTGTCGCCCACGTTGTCCGCAATGACCGCCGGGTTGCGCGGGTCGTCCTCGGGAATGCCGGCCTCGACCTTGCCGACCAAGTCCGCGCCGACGTCCGCGCCCTTCGTGAAGATGCCGCCGCCGAGACGCGCGAAGATCGAGATCAGCGAGCCGCCGAACGCGAGGCCCACGAGTGCCTTCAGGATCGCGGCCTGCTCCATGCCGGTTGCGTGCAGGATCGCGTAGTAGCCGGCCACGCCGGCGAGGCCGAGGCCCACGACGAGAAGGCCGGTGACGGCGCCGCCGCGGAACGCGAGCGACAGCGCCGCGTTCAAGCCTTGCGTGGCCGCCTGCGCCGTGCGCACGTTGGCGCGCACCGACACGAACATGCCGATGTAGCCCGCGAGGCCCGAGAAGATCGCGCCGATCGCGAAGCCGACCGCCGTCTGCCAGTTGAGCGCGAAGAACAGGATCACGAACAGCACGATGCCGGCGACCGCGATCGTCGTGTACTGCCGGTTCATGTACGCCTTGGCGCCTTCTTGGACGGCCCCGGCGATCTCTTGCATGCGAGCGTTGCCCGCCGGTTGCTTCAGCAGCCAGCTCACCGTGACGAAACCGTAGATCACGGCCAAGAGGGCCGCGCCGAGTGATAGCCACAACGCAATGGTCGGATTCATTCCGTATCTCCCAACTTTGTTTTCGCTGGCGAGTCAGCCGTCGGGCGCCTAAACGGCGCTGACTGGCGACCCTGTTCGAGCCAGTGGAGCCTTACCCCGTAAAAAAGGGAGCAATCGCGAACGGGGTTTGAGACCCTGTTGTTCTTGCGGCTCCGCCGCCCCCCGGCGAAGCGGCGGCTACTTTAGCACAAACTCGTTCGGCAACCGCCGCGCAACCCGCTGATTGCGCAGGCTGACATAACTGGGCAGCCCGTCTTTGTAGGGCGGATAGTCCTCGCCTCTGATCAGCGGAGCCAGGTAGTTTCGGCACGCGGTTGTGATCGCGAAGCCGTCTTTGCTGATGTAGTTGCGGGGCATCATCTTCTCTTTGTTGGCGACTTTCGCGAGGTCCACCTTGCCTATCGTCCAGCGGTAGGGCTTGGCCGACTTGCGGACGATCGTGGGCATCACGGCGTTCTCGCCCGCGAGCGCAAGCTCCACCGCTGCCTTGCCGCACGCGTAGGCCTGGTCGACGTCGACCTTCGACGCCACGTGCCGCGCGGCCCGCTGCAGATAGTCGGCGATCGCGTAGTGGAATTTGTACCCGAGCTTCGCCTTCACGAGCTGGGCGATCGTGGCGGCGACGCCGCCGAGCTGGGCGTGACCGAACGCGTCCTTGCCGCCGGCCTCGGCCAGGAATCGACCGTCGGGGTAGCGCGCGCCCTCCGACACGACCACGACGCAGTACTCGAACCGGTCGACGCTGTCCTTCACGCGTGCGAGGAACGCCGCCTCGTCGAACGGGATCTCGGGGAACAGGATCACGTGCGGCGCGTCGCCTTCCTTTTCGCCGGCGAGCCCGGCCGCCGCCGCGATCCAGCCCGCGTGGCGGCCCATGACCTCGAGCACGAACACGCGCGTCGAGGTGCGCGCCATCGACGCGACGTCGAGCGCCGCTTCGCGCGTCGATACGGCGACGTACTTGGCCACCGAGCCGAAGCCCGGGCACGTGTCCGTGACGGGCAGATCGTTGTCGACGGTCTTCGGCACGCCGATGCAGACGATCGGTAGCCCAAGCTCCTTGCCGAGCTGCGACACCTTGTAGGCGGTGTCCATCGAGTCGCCGCCGCCGTTGTAGAAGAAGTAGCCGATATCGTGCGCCCTGAAAACCTCGATGAGCCGCTCGTACTCGGCGCGGTTCTGGTCGAGGCCCTTGAGCTTGTAGCGCGCCGAACCGAACGCGCCGCCCGGCGTGTAGCGCAGCCCCGCGATCGTCTGCTTCGACTCGAACGTGGTGTCGATCATGTCCTCGGTGAGCGCGCCCAAGATGCCGTTGCGGCCGGCGTAGACCCTGCCGAGCTTCGCCTTGTGCTTGCGCGCGGTCTCGATGACGCCGCAGGCGCTCGCATTGATCACGGCGGTGACGCCGCCCGACTGCGCATAGAACACGTTCTTCTTCGTCGCCACGCGGCCCTCCGCTCGAGTTCTGATCGCCGTCGAGAATACCAAACGCCCGCGACGTCACGCACCGCCTGAGAAAGTCTTGTCTCACTTTGGCCGTGCGCCGCGCGCAAAGGCTGCGGCCGCACCTCGATGGGTCCTCCCGAGACCGTCGCCGCACAGGGCCGCGATTCGCTCCTGCAATCGCGGCAT
>DASUFK010000015.1:0-36981 GCA_036274615.1 Gammaproteobacteria bacterium
AGTCACCTGTGCACCTGACGACGCGTATCCCCGCCGCTGCGTATGCTTCGGTGAACGTGTCGAACTTCTCATTCACTAACGCTTTGTACGGCAGAAGGAATGCCGCCTTCTTTCCGGCTGTGACGGCACGGATTGCCGCGAGCTCGCCGACAAACGTTTTCCCCGAACTCGTCGGCGCGACAACCAGAAGGGACTCGTCGCTAAGAATGCGATGCGTGTTCACCGCTTTGATCTGTAGTTCGTTAAGACCGGACGGGAACCGTTTACGCCAATCGCTGAGAATCTCTGGCCCAAATCCGTAAACGGCCAATTCGTCGATTGCGCCCGAGATGGGCTGCACGTCGAACTCGGGAAAAGCCGCGAGAAATTTCGGTCCGCGTCGCAACCTCGGAATGCTCAGACCGCCCTCGACATGGTTGATCAGTACCGGTGTTTGAACTTCTCCAATCCTCTCCGCCGCGGTTCTAGTGCGCGTCAGAACTTCATCGAAAGCACTAGACAGCGTTACCGTCTCGTCATCCCAATTGCACAACACGTCAATCAAGGCGTGCGTTAGCAGTCCGTGCCCGGTCCCCGGCTGCTCCCACGCGACCTCGTGAGCGGCGGCCGCAGCTATAAGGATGCGACCCTTCCCGGTGATCAATTCGTACGGGCTCGTGGGATTTCGTGCGACGGCCGCGCCTTCAAACACGCGCGCCGGGGCTGCGCCGCTGAAGCAACAATCTAGGATGCAGAGGATCGCGCGCGCTCGACAACTGCGAAATCTCTCCGCGAGTTCCTCCATACCGATGGAAGTTGCGGCAAGGCCCGCGCTATTTGTGTCGTAGGCCACAAGCCGATGATTCGGCGTGCCGTGACCAGCGAACGACAGGACAACAACGTCGTCCGCTTCCGCGTCGCCCAAAGACGTATCAATTGCATACCGGATCGCGGCGGCGGTTGCATCGTCGTCCAGGAGAGCGGTGGCGTCGATGTCATCAAAGGTATCGCTGAACAACGCCCACAGAGCCAGCGCATCGCGGACGGCGCCCGTCAGTTCGCGGATGCCCGGATCCTCGTGCCTATTTACGCCGACGAACGTTGCGTGGATTTTCATGCTTTAACTCTGTCGCCTTGACTCGCCAATCCTGCAACTACAGGGGCGCTCCCTTTCTCGCCGCGATCACTAGCTAGTATTCATGGCACCATGCCGGCCAAAGTGCGAATAATACGGCATTGACGTAGTACGTCAATGCCGTATACTGACGTCGATGTTCATCTTCATCGAAACGAAGCTATTCACTCGGCTAGCTGATGAGCATCTGTCCGACGATGACCTGTCTAAGCTACAGGCCTACATCAACGAGAACTCGGAGACGGGAGACATCATCCGCGGGTCCGGCGGTGTGCGTAAGTTGCGCTGGGGAGCAGCGGGGCGCGGAAAGCGTGGCGGATTACGGATCATCTACTACTTGCGGTCCAAACAAGGTGAGATCTGGTTGCTCACGTTGTATGCAAAGAACGAGGCCGAGAGTATTTCCGGACCGATTCTCAAGAAGATTAAGGAGGAGATTGATGGCTAGCCAAAAGCGAAACATTGGGCGCGAGATTCTCGAAGGCATCCGCGAGATCAAGCGTGGTGAACATGGGCGCGTGACGACAGTTCCGTCGGTGTCCAGTGTTCGCGAGAAGACGGGACTGTCGCAAGCAGAATTCGCGCGTCTCTTGGGCGTATCCGTTCGAACGCTGCAAGAGTGGGAACAAGGTCGCCGGGCACCGTCGGGCGCAGCGCGCACGCTTCTGATGATCGCGGCTAAGAATCCGCGCGCGCTTTTAGACGTGGCGTGAGGTCGATTATCTTGGCATGCTCGAGTCGTTGGGATTTCAGGTGCGCGAAGTGCGCGCGAATCGTGCTTAAGTCGATTCCACGAGTCAGTGGTTTGGGTCCGAAAAAACGAGAAAATCGCCTGGGTAACTTTAGTGGTAACGGCGATTTTCAGAACTAGGATTTAGCTGCTGTATCAGCAGCTTGCGCGCCGTGTTCGATTCCGTCCCTGGCCACCATTCTCATTCGCTCACCAGCGCCGGCCAGTTGAGCACGACTCCGATCGCCGCTCGATCCGTTCCGCCCTGATCCTGTCGAACGGCCATCATGAAACGTTGGCCGTCGGCGGAGTCCGCACTGCTGCTACTGGCAGTGGGAGGCAGCACGAGCCGCTGAGGAACGCCGCTCTCGAAAGCCGTGCCGCTCGCATCGACGGGCACGGCGAAAAGCGTCGGGGCTGACGGAAAATGGTTGAACAGGATCTCTTCGTCGTCGCGCCACAGAGGCCAATTGCCCCCGTTCCTCGAAACCTGCCACCTGCCGTCTCCCAACGCGGGCTCGCCGTCGGCCTCCGCAAGGCGAAAAGGACGAACGTAGACTTCCGAGACGCCCGTCTCCAACGACACGTAGGCCAGCCAACGCATGTCGGGTGAGAAGACGCCCGCCCACTCGTTGAAGCTCTCGCCGAGCAGCAGAGTCCGTTTGCCGTCCTGCACGCCCAAGGCCCATTGGTCGTACCCCGTCTTCGGAGCGTTCTCCACGTGATAGAGCAGGAACCGCCCGTCGCGCGACCAACTGGTCACGAAGTGCCTAACGCCTGACTCCTTCAAGAGCTCCTGCGCGTCGCCGAGGCCGGAGGCGGCTTTCGTAAATACCGTGTCGCCGAGACGCCCGGCCGCATACGCGATGCGGCTGCCGTCCGGAGACCACACACCCGGCGAGTAGACGTCACTCCCAAACGTTAGACGAGCGCGCCGGCCGCTCGCGAAGTCGAGCGTCCAGAGATCCCCAGGCTCACCGTACGGGGAGTCCTTCACGACGGCGCGCTTGCCGTCGGGCGACAACGCAACGCTCGTGTCGGGACCCGGCGGTCCGAACGTGCCGAGCGTCTGCCCTTGCCGGTCGAGCCAAGTGAGCTGAAAGGTGCCGCTCGGGGCCGCGGCGCGATAAGCAAGGGTCCCGCCCTCGGAGACCGCAAACACCGCGGTGGAGTACCAGGTGACCGCCACGTTCTCGGCCACCGGCACCGGCGCGCCCGCGAGCTCGAGGCTGCGATCGTCAAACCGCTGCGCCATCAGCGTGTTCGCGCGCACGAAGAAGACGTGCCCATTCGCGTAAACCGCCGGCACGGTGCTCTGCAAGAGCCGTTGACGCGATTGTTGACCGGGCTCGATGCCGAGGGAGCCGACGTAGGTGCCTTGGACTTCCTCCGGTCCGGAGCGGAAGTACAGGAAGTGCGTGCCGTCGGCGAGGAACGTGGGCCACGTGTGATGGAACTCCGTGGCGGAGAGGTCGACCTCCGTCACCGCCGTCGCGGCGCCGCCGGTCTCCGGCACTTTCCAGATCGGCCCGCCGGTGCCGCCGCCCCACGCGCCCACCAAGAGGTCGCCGTTTCGGTTCCAGCTGCCGAATCCGCCCGCGTCGTTGGGCAGAGTGCTCAGCGTTTCCGGCGGTCCGCCGGCAAGAGCCACTTTCTTGATCTCACGTCCGACGCTGAAGCCGAGGTAGCGGCCGTCGGGAGACCAGAACGGTGTCGATCCGCCCTCGGTGCCCGGCAACCGCCGCCACTCCGGGGCACCGAAATCGCGAATCCAGAGCGCCCCGCCCACGACGAACACGAGCTGGCGGCCGTCCGGCGACATCGCCAGAGCGCCGCCGGTGACACCTTCCGGAATCGAGGCCTCGAAGCGGCTCACCGAGCCCCGCGCCGCCGGCCACGACGCCCAACCGCCGAGCCCGACCGCGATCAACGCCATTACCGCGGCCAACGCTTGCCAGGCACGAACCGAACGAGCGGGCGCCGGCGCCGGTCGTTCGGCCGCGATCCAGGTGAGCGCATGCTTGATCTCGCGCGCCGATTGCCAGCGTTTCTCGGGATCCTTCTCGAGGCAGGTTCGCACGATGGCTGCGAGGCCGGGCGGTAGCGGCGGCTGCAGGTCGGTCAGCGGCCGGGGCTCTTCCTTGAGGATGGACGCAACGAGGCCGGTTTGCGTGTCGCCGACGAACGGTCTTCTGCCCGCGAGCAACTCGTAGAGCACGACTCCGAACGCGAACAAGTCGCTGCGCGCGTCCGCATCCCGCCCTTCGATTTGCTCCGGCGACATGTAGGGCAGCGTGCCCAGCACGGCACCGTCAATCGTTCGGCCGGTAACTGCGGCAGCGACCTCGGTGTTCTCCCCGGCTGCGCCCGCGGGGCGTTCGATCTTCGCGAGACCGAAGTCGAGAACCTTCACGCCGTTGTGCGCGAGCAGAATGTTTTCGGGCTTGAGATCCCGGTGGACGATGCCTCGCCGGTGGGCGGCGTCGAGCGCATCCAGAATCTGTTCGGCCAATACGAGCGCTTGGGCGCGCGGCACCGGTCCCCGCAGCCGCTCGCCCTCGACGTACTCCATCACCAGGTAATCCGGGCCGACGTCGTAGAGCGAGCACACGTGCGGATGATTCAACGCCGCGATGGCTCGAGCCTCGCGCTCGAAGCGGTCACTGAAGCGGGTGTCGCTGGTCTTGATCGCGACCAAGCGGTCGAGGCGCGTGTCTCGCGCCCTCCACACTTGGCCCATGCCGCCGGCGCCAACCAAAGCCAGAATTTCGTAGGGTCCGAGCTTCGTTCCGGCCTGGAGGATCATAGGAGTGGCGCAATGATAGCCGGTGAACCGTCGTCGAGGTGATGCCATTCGCGGTCCATTCCGCACACGGGTCCCAACCCATCGCGACCTCTGGCAGGATCGCGCTTATAGTCCTTGCGCGAAGCGTCGTCTTCAGAGACAACACCATGCACCGGAGCCGCGTCGCCGCCGTTGGCAGTTTGATCGTCACCGCCCTTGCGCTCGTTGCCCAACCACAGGAATCGAACGCGCAGCCGGCGGGCGCTGAAGCGCCTCCCTACCGCGCTCCGCGAACGTCCTGGGGCGACCCCGATCTCGCTGGTAAATGGCCGAGCACGAACATGGCCGGTGTGCCGCTCCAGCGCCCCGAATCGTTCGGCACCCGCAACGTGCTCAACGACGCCGAGTTCGCCGAGCGTCAGGCGCAAGCCGCCCGTCAGGTGGCGGAGGACAACGCCGACTTCGATTTCGAGCACCCGAGTGTGCCGTTCGGTCAAATCGGCGGCGGGCAGTCGCCGCCGCAGCACTGGTTCGAGCGCGGCGAGACGCAGCGCCAGGCGTCGTTGATCGTCGACCCGCCGGACGGCCGCTTACCCGCGCTCACCGCCGCCGCGCAGAAGCGCGAGGCGGACCGGCGCAGCAACACGCGCACGCCTCCGGCGTCGTACACCGATTTCTCGCTCTACGAGCGGTGTATCACGCGGGGCCTCATCGGCTCCGTGATGCCGGGGGGCTACAACAACGGCAATCAGATCTTCCAGGCGCCGGGCTACGTGACCATCGTGAACGAGATGATCCACGAGTCCCGCGTCGTGCCGCTCGACGGCCGGCCGTACGCGAGCCCGGCGATTCGAAGCTTCCTCGGCGACTCGCGCGGCCGGTGGGAGGGCGACACGCTGGTGGTGGAGACGAAGAACGTCGCCGATCGCCCGGGTCTCGGCATGAACGACACCGGCGCGAGCCCGGCGCTCACGATCACCGAGCGCTTCACGCGAACCGGCGACGCCACGTTGCGCTACCGGGTCACCGTTGACGACCCGATGACCTGGACAGCACCCTTTACGCTGCAGTTCACTCTCGACCGGGACGACGACTACGGTATGTTCGAGTACGCGTGCCACGAGGGTAACCACGCGCTGCGCAACATCCTGAGCGGCGCCCGTGCGAGCGAGCGCGCCAACGGGGACGCGGCCCCGCGGCCGCTGCGCTGATCCGGACAAATCTCAATAGATCGTTGCCTCTGACTTCTGCACCATATAGGCCGCCCTTTCAGGAGGATTGACGTGCCCACAACGAAAACAACCCCGGCCGACGGGGGTCGACTGGCTATGTATCTGCCCGGTGCTGCAGCGATGCGTGCGCTGGCCTGCCTCGTCGCGCTCGCCTGGAGCGTCGGCGCTTCGGCGCAATGGGAGCCCAGGCCCGATCCCAAGCTGCCGCGGGACAAGGACGGCAAGGTGCTCATGGACGCTCCCACGCCCAAAACGGCGGCCGGCAAACCGGATTTCTCCGGCCTCTGGATGCGGGTGAACAGCGGACCGCCGCCGGGCAA
This sequence comes from Gammaproteobacteria bacterium, assembly GCA_036274615.1. Classification (GTDB taxonomy): domain Bacteria; phylum Pseudomonadota; class Gammaproteobacteria; order Steroidobacterales; family Rariloculaceae; genus FEN-1219. Next base: position 6,182 of record DASUFK010000015.1, read on the forward strand.
CGGCGGACGTGGCGGCCGCGGGGGCGGCGGGGGCGGCGGTAACGGAGGCGGCGGCGGCGCTGGCGGCGGACCCGGCGGCGGCGGTGGTGCCAGAGGCGGAGCCGGTGGCGGTGGCGGCGGCGTCTCGCTCGAGCCCGCGCAGGCACCGTTCCCCTACGATCCGAAGGGCCCGCCGGTCGCGGCGTTCTTCGAGGCCGGTCAGAACATCGAAGGCGGTCTCCCCTACACGCCGTGGGCCAAGGAGCTCAGGGACAAGCGCTTCGCCGCGCGCGCGAAGGACAACCCGGATGCCAATTGCATGCCGATGGGGTTTCTACAATTTCACCAGCAGCCCCAACCGCGCATGATCATCCAAACCGACAAGATGATCCTGATCGAGTACGAAGCCAACTACGGCATCCGCCACATCTACTTGGACGGACGCAAGCTGCCGCCGCAGGGCGAGCCGCAGCCGTGGTGGTACGGCTATTCGGTGGGTCACTGGGAAGGCGACGACCTGGTAGTCGAGACGAACAACCTGCGCGGTGCCGACGAGGACAGCCCCTACGACGCCTGGCTCGACGTGAACGGCAGCCCGTACTCGCGCGAGGCGAAGATCACGGAGCGCTTCCGCCGGCCCGAGCTCGGCCATTTGCAGATCGACTTCACGATCGAAGATCCGAAGGCGTACACCAAACCGTGGACCGTGCGTGTCGATCAGCGCCTCCTGCCGGACCAGGAGCTGATCGAGTTCGTCTGCAACGAAAATCAACAATTCGGCAATAGAATCAAGCTGGATTAGGAGCACGTAAGTGAACCCGCAAGCACACGTAAACAGGAACAGCCGTATCCGCGGCCGCATCAAGCTCGGAGCGCTCACGAGCGTCGCCGTCGCCGCGGTGGCCGCATCGCTACCGCTCGCCGCCCATCATTCTTTCTCCGCGGAGTTCGATGGGACCAAGGAGATCAAGGCAACGGGAGCCCTCAAGAAACTGGATTGGCAGAATCCGCACGGCTGGATTCACCTCACCGTCACCGAGATCTGCGAGCGCACCGGTACTCGCGGCCCCAACAATCCCAACGCCGCCGAAGAAGAGTGGAAGTGCCGCTCGCCCGCCGGCGGCGAGAAGGACGCGGATTGGGCGTTCGAGATCGGCAGCCCCAACGGACTGATGCGTCAGGGCTGGACGCGAAACTCGCTCAAGGCGGGCGACGTGGTCACGGTTCTCGGCTCACGGGCGCGCGACGGCAGCACGAACTCGAACGCGCGCTCCGTCACGACGGCCGACGGCAAGCGCCTGTTTGCCGGGTCGAGCCAAGACACCACGCCGTAACCGACATCGGCAAAGCGTAAACGCGGTGCGCGCCGCTCAGCGCGCACCGCGTTCCCACGACACCGGTCACACGGGTCCCAACGTTCCGGCCGAGCGGCGGACCACTCGCGACCTCGCATCTCGGCTTTTCGCGTCACGGCGGCCGTTCCCTCAACTCCTCTATCAGCCGATCTCGCTCCTCGATCTGCAGGTGCAGCGCCGACTCGAACTCTACGAGTAGCGCTTCGGCTTGAGCCGTGTCATGTCCGCGGCCGCGGAGACTCTCGATCAGCCCCCGCTGCTTGGCGACGTGTGCCTGACCTTCGGTCACGTGGCGCTCGGCCAGCGCCAGATGGTCGGCGATCGTTTGCTTGTCCATGCCCACTGCCAAGCAAACTTGATGCCACGCCGCCCGGATCGGCTGCATGTGCGCCGCACGTCTTGCCCGGCCGAATGCGGCCCGCCACCATGGATGCTCGACCCGAGACGGCGGAGCAGTGCTAGGTAGATCGTTCCATCCGTTGCGCGCGCCCGCCGACACCTCGGCGGCGCGGACACTACGAGTGCCGTTCGAGGAGCACGTCGAGCTGCTGCGGGCATTCTTGGGCCACCGGGCCGAAGCCGTCGACAACATCCAGGGCGTGCTGAACGCGCAGCGAAAGCCGCCGCAGTATCTGCGCGACGCGTCCATGCTGGCGCGGCTGCTCGACGAGTGCTTCTTCACGCTGCCGGGCCCCGGCGACCGATGGGCGCTCGCGCGCCAGTTGGACGAAGCGCACTGGGCGAGCGGCTTCAAGCCCCGTCACACGCCGGGCGAGCACAACGACCTCATCGACCCCGCCGAAATGATGACGCGCGGCTTTCACTTGTGGCAGCAAACCCGCTGGCCGGGAAGCGCCGGCCGAGCGCGTTGGGCCGAGACCTTGTTCAACCTGTATCTCCTGCGGCGGTTGATGCTGCTCTGCATGCGAATCTGGGATGCGGGCGCGGCGGAGGCCGGCACCCGGCTCGCGCAAATCCAGGGCGTGCTCGACGAGCTGTGGAGAACGGCGCCGGCCGATCAGCCGGTATTCGTGCGCGATGCGCGCTGGCTGTTCCCCCTGGCGCAGAGCCCCACCACCGACGAGCTCGGCGGCTACTTCGTGGTGGCGCAACACATCGCGGACAGCCTGTCCTACGAGCACCGCCTCGAGATCGACAAGGCCAGTGTTCGAATGGCAGGCGGGCACCTCACCTCGCAGCTGCGCCACGTCTCCACGCAGAAGGGCGTGTCGATCCACGACCACGCGCTGATCCTCATCACCCGCCGCTCCAACGCGCTCGATCTCGCCACGCTGCTCCAGGGTCTCGTGCCGCTGCTCGAGGCTTACGAGCGGGCCGCTGCAGGCGGCGACGCCGACAAGCGTCTCGAGCTCGCCGGCGCGATCTGTCAGGGCATCTCTCCGGATCCGGAGCTGTTCGTCAATCGCCTCGACCTGCTCGGCCCTTACGGCATGATCGAGTATCTATTCATCGCGGCGGATCGTGACGGGCACGCCGCTTACACGCCGTTGGGACGACGGCATCTGCAACTGCTCGAGGAGTACGCGGCGCGGCTTGCGCGTGTAGTCGAGCCGTTGCACGCAGACTGCGCGCGCTTCAAGCCGGTTTCGGGCGCCTATTCGCCCTACGGCACGTTGTACGGTTTCTCGTCGCGGCTCCTGGAGCACATGGCGCTCAAGAGCCTCGCGCCCGACGCCGCCACCGGCTTCAGCCTCGAGGACGTCTTCAGCGACGGCGGGGCGGATAAGCTCGCGTGGGTGAGCGGCTGGCGCAAGCTGCCGCACATCCCGCGCGACGTGCAGAAGCTCTTCGACTACCCGCAAGAATTCGCGGAGCAGATCTTCGGCCGCATCGAGGCCGCGCTGCGCAAGCGCGTGGCCGGCGGCGGCGCGAGCGCCGCCGCGAGAGCGGGCCGTCTGCTGCTCGTGGCCGAGGACGAGCCGGTGTCGGGCTCGCAGCACTCGTCGATTCCGGATCTCGCGCCACGATTCTTTCTGTCGTCCGACCGGCGCCTCGTGGACGACGGCAAGGCCGAGCCTTACGGCCAGCGGGAGCTGCTTCACAGCAGGACCGAGGGCGAATTCATCGTGAGCTACGCGACGCCGGGCGGCTGGCTCGCGATCACCAAGGACGCTCTCACCGACGTCATCGGCGCGGGGCTCGAAGCGAAGGTCCGCCTGCCGCGCGCGGCCGCCGAGACGCTGCGCTCGATGTGCCTCGGGCTCGCCGAGTTTCCGGAGACTTCCGCGCAGTCGCAGGAGGTGGGGCAGCCGGTCTAGAGCGCGCTCCGGCGCGGAGCGCCGAGCTTCATGCAGCGGAACGCGCGCAACGAAGCGCAAGGAGCCGTTCGCCAGTGAGTCGAGCAGAGACCAAGGAAGGCACCTACCGGCGGTTCCGCCCGCTCGCCATCGTGCTCGCGCTCGCGATCTTCGGAGCGCTCTCTGCGTCCGCCGCAGACGCGCAGGCGCTCGGCTTTCGGCTCGACGAAGGCGGCAACATCAACAGCTTCACCCGCGACGGTGACGTGGCCGCGCACCTGCTGCTGCGCTCGGGCGATGAGCCGAGAATCCTCGTCGCGTTCCCGGCCGGCGACAGCGGCGTGGGACTGTGGTTCGCGAAGACCGCCGAGCCGGTGGAGTGGCGGCTCGTGGCGGCACCTCGCGCGATCACGGTCATGGACGGCAGCGGCCGTCCGCTGCACGGTATCGAAGCGCAAGTCGAAACGGACGCGCCGGCGCTCCGCGTGGAGCGCGCGGTGTTGTCGTCGATCCGCGTGCTGCGCGACTTCGAGCTCCTGCGCACGGTGCCGGACGAAGTCCTCACGCCGCCCGTGGCGAGTGGCTCGCGTCTCACCTGGGCCCGCGACCGGCTGGACGGCGCGGCCGGATACCGGTTGACGCTGGAAGCGGAGGGCGACGCCGCGGTCGGCGCGGATGGCATCCGCCGCGGCGCCGCCGGCCGGCTGCGGTTCACGGTGACGGCGTTGACGGGCGAGCCGCCGCTCACGCCGATCGACGGCGCGGCGCTGCTCGACCGGCGGGCCGCGGTCGACCCGCGGTCGCGCCACGTGCTCGAGTTCCTCGCCTATCGCGAGAAGTACCTCGCGGGCTCGTGGCGCTTCGACACCTACTTCGGGCGCGACACGCTGATCTCGCTGATGCTGCTCGAGCCCGCGCTGCAGCCCGGCGCGATCGGCGCCGGCATTCGCTCGGTGCTCGAGCGGCTCGCGCCGAACGGCGAAGTGGCGCACGAGGAAGACATCGGCGAGCAAGCGGTGCTGCGCAACGCGAAGGAAGGCCGCGGCCTCGTCGACACGCCGATCTACGACTACGGCATGGTCGACGACGACTTCATGCTCGCGCCGCTGATCGCGCGTTGGCTGCTCGACGGCGGCACGTCGCGCGCTCGCGCCGACGATTTTCTCGCGAGCGGCCTGGCGTCCGGAGCGCCGGCGGCGGAAGCGCTCGCGCGCAATTTCGAATGGGTGGTGCGCCGCAGCGCGGCCTTCGCGGCCGAGCCCGTGGCGGCCAACCTCGTCGGCATCAAGCCGAATCGCCGCACCGGCAACTGGCGCGACAGCGACGACGGGCTCGGCGGCGGAACCTATCCCTACGACGTCAACGTGGCCCTCGTGCCGGCCGCGCTCGAGGCGATCGATCGACTCTTCGCGAGCGGGCTGCTCGACGCGTATCTATCGAACGAGCAACGCCGCGTTCTCTCGCAAGCGGGCGCGCAGCGGCGGATCTGGGCGGCGAGCGCGGCGCCGTTCTTTCGCGTCGCCCTGTCCGCCGGCGCGGCACGCTCCGCGATCGCCGCGTACGCGGCCGCGGCCGGAGTGAGCGCGACGGACGGGCTCGCGTCGATCGGCGACGACGGCGTCGAGCTCGACGCGCTATCGCTCGACGCGAACGGCGAGCCCGTGCCGGTGCTGCACTCGGACGGCGGCTTCACGCTGCTGTTCGGCGAGCCCGCGCCCGCGCAGGTGGAGCGCGCCGCGGCAGCGCTGCTCCACCCGTTTCCCGCGGGCCTGCTCACGCCCGTGGGCATGGTCGTCGCGAACCCGGTGTTCGCCGATCCCGAGGTGCAAGCGCGGTTCTCGAGCGCGGCGTACCACGGCACCGTGGTGTGGTCGTGGCAGCAGGCGTTGATGGCCGCCGGCCTCGAGAGGCAGCTCGCGCGCAGGGACTTGCCGGCCGGCTTGCGCGCGCGGCTGCGCGACGCACGCGCGCGGCTCTGGGCCGCGATCGGCGCCGCCGCGGCGCTGCGCTCGTCGGAGCTCTGGTCGTGGTCGTTCGCGAACGGCTGCTATCGGCCGGAGCCGTTCGGCGCCCGCCGCACGGACGTCGACGAGTCGAACGCCGCGCAGCTCTGGAGCACCGTGTTCCTGGCGCTCGACGCCGTCAGCGCTCCGGCGCGGCGGGCGCGGGTTCCGGAGCCCTGCCGGGACCGGGATCGGCGGCCGCCGGCAGCTGCGCGCTCTCCACCTTGACCGCGTCGCGCTGCTCGCCCGGGCCGCGCCCGAGGATCTCGGCCTCCTCCTTCGAGATCGGGAGGAACTGGCCGAGCTTGCAGGGTGCGCCGTCGGTTCGGAGCAGCCGATCCACGACCAAGATCTGCGTGCCGCTGCAAATCTGCTCGAGGCTGCCGCCGCTGGGGTTCGCGTAGGTGATTCGGTCGTGGAATGCGAGGTCTCGGCAGGTGGCTTGCAGATAGTTGCGGTAGTACCTGCCGCGCACGTTGAACACGATCGTTCGATCGTCGACGGCGTGCGTCTTCTTGATTCCGCCCATCGGCACGCAGCGTACCGGTGAACGATCGAGGTCCTTGCCGCCGTCTTGCGCGTGCGCGGTAGAGCCGCCGGTCCAAGCCGCCGCTCCGAGCAGCACCGCAGCCCATCGGGCACCGGTCGAGAACATGCCGGTCTCCACTTCGTCGATTCGCGGCTATTCTTATAGCGCGGCTGCCTCGGGTTCGGAAGGGGAGCCAACGATCCCGGAGCAGCGTCTTGACCCGATTCGTCGACGACCAAGGCCGCTTGGACTTTGCCGCGCTCGCGGCGGACCGGCGCAGCCTCGACGAGCACATCGCCTACGTGGAGCGCGTGAGCCCGGCCAGCGCGCCGGAGCTCTTCCCGCGCCGCGCCGACGTGCTCGCCTATCACCTGAACGCTTACAACGCGTTGGCCATGCGCGGCGTCATCGACGCCGGCATCACCGAAGGCTTCAAGGGTTTTCTCGGGCGGCAGCTGTTCTTCCGGCTGCGCAAGGTGGTGGTGGGCGGACGGCGGATGTCGTTGTCGGCGTACGAGAACGACGTGATTCGGCCGCTCGGCGAGCCGCGCGTGCACTTCGCGCTCAACTGCATGGCGCGCAGCTGCCCGCGGCTGCCGCAAGCGGCGTTCAGCGCAAACGAGCTCGACGCGCAGCTCGAGGCCGCGGCCCGCGAGTTCGTGAACGACCCGCGCAACGTGCGCGTCGACGCGGCGGCGCGCGAGGTGTGGCTGTCGAGCATCTTCGCCTTCTACACGAAGGACTTCGCGCCCGACGGCAAGCACGCGAGCCTGATCGACTACGTGAACCGCTACCGCGACGCGCCCGTGAACCGAGAATTCGCCGTGCGCTTCATTCCCTACGACTGGTCGCTCAACCGGCAGCCTTGACGGCTCAGCGGTCGAGCTCGCTGCACGACGAGCCGTACTTGAAGCAGCTGTAGCAGCGATGGTGGTGCAGCATCACGCGCTTCGTCATGCTCTCCGCCAGCGCGCCGCCGAGGTCGTAGGCGGCGTCGTCGTCGACGAGCGTGCAGGCGTACACCCGCATGCGACCCTCCTTCTTCACCACCATCTTCGAGAACGCGCACATGAAGGCGCGGCGGCTGTCCGCGGACTGATACGTCGTCATGCAGTGCTCGGTGATCGCGGGCACGCGCGGGCTTGCGCCCGGCAAGAGGAAGTCGGGAAAGGCCACGATGCCGGCTGTCGGCGGCAGCCCGTGCTCCGTGAGCAGGCCGGCGTAGGCCGCCGTTACCGCGGCCGCGTCCTCGTTCCGGTCCATCTGCCTCGCGATCGAGACCCTGAAGCCGAGCGCGTGCAGCTCCTCGAGCGCCTGCCAGGATTGCGCGAAGGTGCCGGCGCCGCGGCCCGCTTCGTGCCGCTCGCGGCTCGGATAATCGATGCTCACGCGGAACGCGATCGGGTGCGGCTGCTCGCGCAGCGAGGCCACCTGTCGCAGGCGCTTGAGCAGCGCGTCGGTGCCGTTGGTCAATACGAGGCACGGGCGAGCGTCCGACGCGTAGCGAAGGATGCTCACGAATTCCTTCACGACGAACGGCTCGCCGCCCGTGAACGACAGCTGCTCCACGCCGAGCGCCACGGCCTCGTCGATGAACGGCTTCGCGTCCGCGAGCGTGATGCGGCCGAGGCGCGCATCGCCGGGATTCGAGCCCTCGAGGCAGAACGGGCACGCCAGGTTGCAGGCGGTGCCCGTGTGGAACCAGAGCTCGCGCAGCGCGTGCGGCTCGATGTAGCCGCGCGGGTCGCCGCCGGCCGTGAAGAGCAGCGAGCTCGGCTCCGCGCTCATGGCTCCGGATCGCCGCCCGAGGTGAGGGTTGCCCGATAGCTCGCGGCGAGCGCCGCGGGCTCTCCGCCGAGCGCGTAGCGCAGCGCGAGCCAGCGATTGTGCAGCGTGCGCGCGAGCCAGCCGTCGCGTTCCCAGCGCCGCGTCGCCACGGCGAGCGCGCGCGGCAGCACGCGGAACCTGCCGCGCGCGCGCAGGCCGCGCACGAGCCGCACTTCCTCGAACAGCGGCTGCGCGGCGAATCCGCCGAGCTCGAGGTACACGTCGCGGCGCGCGAAGATGCCCTGGTCGCCGTAGACCATGCCGCCGCAGCGAATCCTGAGCGCCACGAGTCGCGCGAGCAGGCGCTTGTACCAGCTGCTCGGCCCTTGGAACGCGAACCGGAAGCAGCCGCTCTCGGCGCCGTGTCGAACGGCGGACGCGATGAGCTCCACCGCGTCCCTCGCCGGCTCGGCGTCGGCGTGCAGGAACCACAGCACCGGGGCCGTGGCCTCGAGCGCGCCCGCGTGGAGCTGCGCGCCGCGGTTCGGCGCGGTCTCGACGTACTTGCAGCCGTACGAGCGGCACACGGCCTCCGCCGCGGCGGCACTGCGTCCCGACACCACGACGACCTCCGCGGGCCGTTGCCGCGCGAGCCGCGCGAGCAGCGTGCCGAGCGCGTGCTCCTCGCCGAGCACCGGGATCACCACGGCCACGCCGGTCGAAGCGGCGGCGGGCTCGGTGCCTTCCTGTGGGACGCCGGCGCTCATTGCACGCTGTCCGGCTGCGCGTCGCCCGTGAGCGCGTCGCCGGGCAGCGGCGCCTGCGACTCGGCCGCGAGACGCTCGCGCAAGATGCGCGTGGAGCGGCGCGTGACGAGCACGGTGAGCGCAACCGTGGATGCGAAACCCACCGCGAGCATCGTGTCCGCCGCCCAGGCCGGAGCGCCGTCCGCGCTCGTGAGCGTGGTGAGGCTCTTCGCGAGCGTGCCCGTGTAGACGTACAGCACGATGGCCGGCAGCATGCCGAGCCACGACGCCACCGCGTAGTCGCGAAAGCGCGCGCCCGTGATGCTCAAGGCGTAGTTCAAGAGGTTGTAGGGGATCAGCGGCGACAGGCGCGCGAGCAGCACGATCGCGAAGCCGTCATGGTGCAGCGCCGCTGCCAGCGCGCTGAACTTGGGCGACGCGGCCACCCGCTGCGTCACCCAGTCGCGCGCGACGAATCGCCCCACGAAGAATGCGGCCGCCGCCCCGAGCATGCTGCCGAGCGAGGTGAGCGCCACGCCGAGCGGCAAACCGAACAGGAAGCCCGCGGCGAGCGTGAGGATCGAGCCGGGGACCAGGAGCACGGCGGCCAACACGTACACGGCGAGGAAGATCACGGCCGCGGCCATGCGGTGGTGCTGCGCCCACGTGGCGGCGCCGGCGATCCACGATGCGAGTGGCGGGTGGAAGGCCACCGCGGCGATCGCCGCCAGCACGAGCACGGCCACGAGCGCGTGCCGCTTGTTCACGAGCGGAGATCCGGCTGCACGTCGAGCCAGCGCGCGAGCGCGCGGCGCGCCGGCCGCGAATCGCCGGCGAGGTCGGTCCGCAGGGCGGCGAGATCGTCGAGCGTGTCCACGTCCTTGAGGCGCGGCAGCGTGGCGGTGTGCGCGCCGGCCGCCTCGCAGGCCGCTTGCAGCGAGTCGCACAGGCCGCTCGTGCTCCACGGCAGCGCCGCGAGCGGCGGCCAGCGACCGCGCACGCCCATCAGTACCACGCCGCCGTCGGGCGCCGGGCCGAGCACGGCGTCGTGATCGTCGAGCGCGTGCGCCGCGCGCGCGAGGTACGGTACGTCGAGAGTCGGGCAGTCGATGCCGATGAAGAGCTGCCGCTCGAAGCCGCGCTCGAGCAGGTCGTCGTTGACGTGATGGATGCGCTCGCCGAGATTGCCGCCGCGCTGCACCACTACGACGTCCGCCGGAAGCGCATCGGCCCGCTCGTCGGCCGCCGACGGCGCCACGCACACGGGGCCCGGCCAGGCCGCGAGATCCTCGCGCACGCAGTCGAGGAGGCGCTGCGCCGCCTGGGTGGCTCGCCGAGCGCCGATGTGCTCGGCTAGCCGCCGCTTCGAGCGCGCGGCCGACTTCATCATCAGAACCACGCAGCAGCCGCTGTCCCGGACGCCGCGCGGCGACGGTATTCCCATGCTCCTAATGTTACACGCGCTCCTTCCACCCCCGGGATCGCTCATCGCCGAAAAATAGGGACATGTTACTTTTTCGTCCCGCGGGGTCGGCCGACGAGGCCGTTTGTCGAAAAAGTAACATGTCCCTATTTTTCGGCGGGGTATGATGAGGGCGTTCCACCCGATCGGAGGCCCGGCGATGCAGCGCAACCGCTTACTCGACCCCATTCGTCGAACGGAGCCGGGCGAGGCTCTCACCCGCCGCTCGTTCATCGCTCACGGTGCGGCTGTCGCCGCCACGGCCGCGATTCCGGCAGGCGCCTGGGCCGCCGTGGACTACAGCCAATTCAAGCGCGTGCCCACTCAGTACATCGCCGCGCTCGCCGAGCCGAAGGCCACGTCCGGCAACAACGCCGAGACCTGGGGCCTCTGGCGCCAGGACCCCGGGCCGCGCGGCGTGCGGCTCGGCAGCTACGAGCGCCTCGCGAGCACGGGCGTGGCCCCCGCCGGGTGGAAGTTCGACCAGGGCTCGTGGTGGCTCGAGGAGCACGGCCTGATCATGGAGAAGCCGGAGTTTCCGATGCCGGCCGGCACCTTCGTCGTGACCGGCGACCGCGAGACCACGAGCGTGCTAACGGTCCATGCGCCGGGCGCGGACGGCAAGCAGCGCTGGGAGCTCGCCGACGGCGCCACCCTCTACGACGTCACGCACCTGCGTTGCCGCTCGGCGGTGTACACGCCGGCGCAGGCGGGCGGCGCGTGCACGCCCACGCAGGCACGGCAGAGCGACTTCCCGGTGGCGCCCGGGGCGGCGATGCCGCCCGTCACGGGCTGCGCGAAGCAGGACTATCAGGTCCTGATCGTGATCGGGATGCCGAAGAACGCCGTCTGAGCTAACGGCTGCTCAGGAGCGATCGGCCTTTCCCGGCTGCTGCGAGCAGGTGTCCTGCACGATCTCGACGTCGGGCGTGTAGAGCCAAGTCTTCGTCATGACCAGCGGCTTCGTGAACGTCACGGGATCCGTGAGCGTGAGCGTGAGCTCGAGCCGGCGCGGATTCTCGCGGATCACGTACCGCTCCACCGCCTTGAGCTCGCCGCTGTGGCCCCACTGCGAGCTATCGGAGATCAGGTCCGGCGTGATCAACGCCGACTCGACGATCAGCGCGCCGTTCTCCACGCGTCCCACCGAATGCCCGAGCAGCGTCGGCGTCTTGTGCTCGGGGTGCGGCCGGCCGTCGGTGTAGATGTTCCGCAGCAGCGACCACTCCTCGTAGCGCACCACGAGGTGGTCGCCGTCGCGCCGAATGTTCATCGGCAGCGGATTGGTGACTTCGCGCACGAAGCCGTACGGCTGACAGTTGATGAACTTCGGATCGTTCTCCGGCTTGTTGGCGGCGTGCACCAGCTTGCCGAGCGGCGTGAGCGTGGCGTCGAGCGCCGCGCTCACCGTGCCGTTCGCGCGGCCCGACAACGCCATCGCGGGTGTCTGATCGTTCGCCGGGTCAGCGAGCAGGCGGCTCAGCTCGTTGTAGAACTCGAGCGGGCAGCCGACGAAGCACTGGATGTCGGCGAACGTCCAGTACTTGTTGCTCTGCGTGGTGAACACGCCGCTCCACGTGCCCAAGAACGGCGCCGCGGGATCGGCGGCTTGCGCGAAAACGCCGGCGGGCGCCGCGAACAACGCGCAGAGCGCGAGATTGCGAGCTCGAACGCCGACGGACTTGGGGAAACTCGGCTGAGTCATCGCGGCTCCGATTCTCATTGCGGCCGCGTCCGGCGGTTGTTGAACTCGTCGTAGTTGATGTCCTCGGTGAACTTCTCGGTGCCGTTCGGCAGGACGATATGCGTCATGTGGATGAGCTTCGCCGTGGGATCGCGCGGCGCGTGGCCTTTGAGCGTGATCTTGTCGCCCGGCTTCACTTCCGTTTCCGTCCAGCCCACGCGCATGAGCTGCGTGCGCGAGCCTCCTTCGGCGAGCCACTGTTCCTTCACGCCGTTGTTATCGACGTCCAGGTAGATCCGCATGTGCGGGTTGCCGAGCTGAAACTCGGTGACCGTGCCGGTGATGGAGATCTCCTTGCTCAGGTCGTAGAGCATCGCCGGCGAGTGATGGGCCGCGACGTGCGTCAGCGGCACCAGCCCGATGGCCAACAGCAACGTCCAAAATCTCGTTCGCATGGCAGCTCTCTCCGGAATCTTGCGCGCATAGCTGTAGCACGCCGCCGGCCGCTCGTCCATGGAAGGGAGAGCACCCGCCCGCGGCGAGCCTGCCCCACGAGCCGGTGTCAGACACCTTCGGTGTCAGACACCTGGAGTGTCAGACGCCGGCGGTGTCGGACACCAACGGCGGCGTCTTCGGCGCGCCTTTCATGCCGAACGCGACGCGCAGCAGCGATACCCGCCGCACGGCGTATTCGTACAGGACCACGCACGCAACCAGCGTGGCCGACAGCACCACCCAGTACTTCGTCCACGGCGTCCACGACGTCTGAATCACGTAGTAGCCGAGCGCCACGATCGCCGTCTGGTGCAGGATATAGATCGGATAGCTCGCGTCGCGAGCCCAGCGCAGCAGCGGATTGGCGAACGACAGGTAGCGCCGGCCGTAGCCCAGGAACGCCAGCACCAAGAGCCACGTGAACACGTTCGCGAGCACGCAGTCGACCGCGCCGCCGTGCGGAACCGTGCCGAAAACGAGCATCGCGATGAGCGCGGCGGCCGTCGCGACGCCGCCGAAGACCAGCGCCGCACGCCTCTCCGCGAGCCACTGCCAGCCGCCGGGCAGCGACGCGAGCAGGTAGCCGTACGCCGTGAGCAGCAGGTAGTGATCGAAGATGTACCAGTCGTTCAACAACGTGTGCCGCTCGCCGAACAACGGCTTGAGCAGCGTCTCGTTCACGCCGAGCGGCAACGCGAGCGCCACCAGCCACCACCCGGGGCGCGGCGCGGCCGCGCGCCGCTTCCACCAGAGCATCGCGGGGATCAAGAGCAGCGCGTACACGTAGAGATACGCGATGAACCACAGGTGATGCCAGCTGAAGTTGCCGGCCGGGTACGGCTGGAGCTGCAGCACGCGCTCCGCGTAGAAGTCGAGATAGCCGCCGCTCCACTGGCCGTGAAACAGCCGCTCGAAGTAGATCTGCGGCGGCACGATCACGAAGCAGCCGACGATCAGCGGCAGCAGCAGCCGCACCGTGCGCTCGCGCAGCAGGCCGCCGCCCGTGCGCCGTCGCAGCGCGAACCACATGCCGGCGCCCGCGATCACGAACAGGAGCGGCATGCGCAAGCGGTGCGCGATGTCCATCGGCCACTGCAGCGCCGGGATGGTTTCGCGATTCGTCACGTGCCAGCCCCAGCCCACGAACAGCATGCCGGTGTGATAGAAGAGCAGCACGCCGATCGCGATCACTCGCAGCCAGTCGAGGAAATCGTAGCGCTCGCCGGCGGTTCGGGTACCCGTGGTCATCGAAGCTCTCTTGCGCGATTGCGGATGCGCGGAGCTTCGTCCGGCTCGGCCGCGGCCGCAGCGGTTTTGGGGCGAGCGGGGCGGCGGGCGGGATCAGCGGGGCGTCAGCGCCCCATGCGAGCGAACAGCGCGTCCTTGTAGCGCCGGCTGAGCCGCAGGGTGCGGCCGTCGCGCAGGTGAACTTCGTAGTCGCCCTTGAACAGCGGCGTGAGCGACGCGATCGCGGCCACGTTCACGGCCGCCGACTTGTGGATCCGCGCGAAGCGCTGCTCGCCGAGCTGCGCCAGCAGATCCTGGAGCGTGCGCCGCAGCAGGTAGCGGCGCTGCGGCGTGTGCACGTGCACGTAGTTGTCGTCCGCTTCGAGCCAGTCGATCGACGAGCTGTCGATGAGCTCGAGCCGTTCGCCGTTCGGCACGAGCAGCCGCTCGGCGGATCCCGCTTGCGCGCGGGCCGTCGCGACCGCCGCCGTGCGCGCGGAGCTCGCGGTCGTGCGCTCGCGCGCGCGCTCGAGCGAGCGCAGCAGGCGGTCCTTGTCGTAGGGCTTGAGCAAATAGTCGACGGCGTTCAGGTCGAACGCCTTAACGGCGTGCTCGTCGAACGCGGTCACGAACACGATCAGCGGCGCGGTCGACTGCTCGAGCTGCGCCGCCACCTCGAGGCCGTTCAGGCCCGGCATCTGGATGTCGAGGAAGGCCACGTCGGGACGCAGCTGCTCGATGTCGCGCGCGGCCGCGAGCCCGTCCTCCGCATGGCTCACGACTTCCGTGCCGGGCTGCTCGTCGAGCCAGCGGCGCAGCTTGGCGCGTGCAGGCGGCTCGTCGTCGGCGATGAGCACGCGCAAAGCCTTGGCGCTTCGCTCGGAGCTCTTCATCGCGAAGCCGGGCCGCGGAGCGGCAGCACGATCTCGGCCGTCACACCGTGCTCGTTGCTCGCGAGCTCGAGCGTTGCACTGCCGCCGTAGATCACCGCGAGCCGGTCGCGGACGTTGCGCAGGCCGATGCCCCCGCCGCCGCCCTCGGCCAGAGACGAGCCGCTGTTGCTCACGCCGAGCCGCAGGGAATCGCCGTCGCGACGGGCGGCGACTTCGATGCGCACGGGCCCGATGCTGCGCTCGACGCCGTGCTTGAAGGCGTTCTCGAGCAACGGCTGCAGCAACAGCGACGGCACCGGCACGTCGAGCACGCTCTCGTCCACGCGCTGCACGAGCGTCACGCGATCCGCGTAGCGCGCGAGCATGATCTCGGCGTAGAGGTCGACCGAGCGCAGCTCGTCGCACAGCGGCGTGGTATCGCGATCGCCGGACTGCAAGCTCAAGCGCAGCAAGTCGGCGAGCCGCGCGAGCAACCTATCGGCCCCGGCGACGTCGACGTGCATCTGCGCCGACACCGTGTTGAGCGCGTTGAAGAGAAAGTGTGGACGGAGCTGCGACTTGAGCTGTGCGAGCTGCGCCTCGGCGAGCGTCCTCTGCAGCTCGAGCAGCCGGCGGCGCTGCGTCTGCCACTGCTCGTACGAGTCGAAGCCGAACAGGATGCCGAGCCAGAGCCCGGAGTAGAGCAGGATTTTCACCGACTCGTAGACGAACACGAACGGCCACGCCGGGTGGCTGTACGTCCGGCCCGCGAGTGCATAGATGCCGTGCCGCAGCGCGTACACCGCGGCGATGAACGTGACCGCGGCGAGCGGCAGCCAGCGCAGGTGATAGGCGAACCAGAGCAACGGGCGGTCGAGGTACGGCGCGTGATAGCCGCGCGCCCGGAGCACCAGCGCCATCCAGGCGCTCGCGGCCAATGCGGAGCTGCCCTCCCAGAGCACCGGCTCCCACCAGCTGATCGCGGTGCTGTGCAGCGTGTCGCCGATCGCCACCGAGATCATCAGCAACCAGAACGCGGCCCACAACCAATAGAGCGCGACGGGCCGGCGCTCGTCGAGCGTGCGAGCGGCCAGCGAGACGGCGGGCGATTCCAGCGGCAGAGCGGCCATCGCGGCGATTCTAGCCGCGGTGCCGGCGGCGGCGCGCTCGCTTTGTGGCAAGCGGGACCGAGTGCGAACCGTGCGGTGCGCACGAACGTGTGGCGCGCCTCGCGAGCGCCGGCTTAGACTGGCAACGAGTCAGGAGCGAGGGGGAAAGCGCAGTGGAAGCAAAGGCACACACGTACGCGGCCGCGGCGCGCCCGCATGCGGCGGCGCGCGGCACACGCGCTTTGGCCGCCGCGCTCGTCCTCGCGGCGCTCGGCGCATCGAGCACGGCGCTTGCGCACCACGGCTTCGGCCTGTTCGACCGCTCGAAGCCGGTGACGCTCACGGGCCGGATCACGCGCATCGACTTCGTGAACCCGCACTCCTATCTCTACTTCGACATGACCGGCGCCGACGGCAAGACGCTTGCCATGCGCTGCGAGATGCGCGCCGCCACGCTGCTGCGCCGCTCCGGCTGGTCGCCGGAGATGTTCGCGGCCGGCGCCACGGTCACGGTGTACGGCTTCGCGCACCGGCAGGATCCCGCGTCGTGCTATCTCGAGGACGTGACGATCGGCAACGCGCCGAAGCGCAACCGCAACGACCAGTTCGAGACCACCAAGGTCGACGTGTCGAAGCGCGCGAAGCGCTTGCCGACGGGCGAGCCGAACATCACCGGCGACTGGGCGCAGGAGCAGTACGTGATCGCCGTGCCGCCGGGCGGCGGCGGCGGGCTCGTGCCGAAGAGCATGATCGCCGGCGTGGAGGCGGGGAAGATCGCGATGAAGGACATCCCGCCGTCGGGCTGGGGCCCGCGTGCCGTGACCTACACGCCGCGCGGCAAGGCCGAGGCCGACGCGTTTCAGATGTGGTCGCCGAAGGACAACCCGCGGCTGCGCTGCCGGCCCACGAGCATCCTGCTCGATTGGGTGTTCGACGGCGCCGTCAACCGGATCACGCAGGAGAAGGACCGCATCGTCATCGATTACGGTCTCTTCAGCTTCCAGCGCGTGATTCACATGAACGTGGACAAGCACCCCCCGAACGTCGCGCCGAGCTACTCGGGGCATTCGATCGGCAAGTGGGATGGCGACGTGCTCGTGGTGGACACCGTGGGCTTCGAGCCCGGCGTGATCGCCCCGCCGCTGCGCAACAGCGACCAGCTGCACGTCGTCGAGCGGTTCAAGCTCGATACCGACAAGTGGTCGTTGACGCGCGAGTACGTGGCCGAGGACCCGGTGTACTTCACGGACAAATATGTCGGGTCGGACACGGTGCTCGTGGCCGACGTGCCGTACGAGCCGCATCCGTGCAGCGAGCTCACGTACGAGTTCCGCGACGGGCAGCCGCCGCGCTAGCCGGCGTCGGGCCGGCTGAAAGTTTCCGCGGAAACATGCGCCAGATCTATCTCATCCGGCACGCCCAGACCCGCTACGTGGCCGACGAGCCCGACGAGCACCGTCCGCTCACGGCAAAGGGCCACGAGCAGGCGGCGGCGCTGTGCCACGCGCTGCACGCGCTCGGGATCGAAGAGATCCACTCGAGCCCTTTTCGCCGCTGTGTCGACACGATCGGGCCGTTCGCCGAGCGTACGGGCCTTTCCGTGAACCACGTGGTGGGCTTGCGCGAGCGCTGCTTCACGAGCGACTTCGTGCACGACTGGGACACGCTCTGGAAGAAGGTGTGGACCGATTTCGACTTCGCGCTTCCCGATGGCGAGTCGTCGCGTCAGGCGCAAGCGCGGATGTACGACGCCACGTTGGAGGTCGCAAGAGTGTCGCGAGCTCGCACGCTCGCAATCTCGTCGCACGGCAACGTGATCGGACTGCTGCTGCAACACATCGATCCACGGTTCTCGTTCGAGCACGCGTGCGCGATTCGGAATCCGGACGTGTTGCGAGTCACTTTCGATGGCGCGGCGTTGCGCTGGGACGCCGAGTTCTCGCTCGGTGCGCTCGCGTCGTTCGCGACGCGTGTCGACACGAAGACGCATTTCGCCGCGCGTTCCAGCGATCCGATCGGTCGCGTGCGAACCTAGACGCGACACGCACTATATCTTCGCGGGTCGCACCACAGATCGAGACACATCATCGCATTCCAATTGGCCACAGGCTGAGGTCATCGAGGACGTCGCCGCCACCGCCGCGTCGCAGTCAATTACACGGGCGGCGACACGCCGGTGCACGTTGCCGCAAGCCAGGTCACCGCCTCTTACTTCCGGGCGTTTCGCACATCGATCTATGGATGCCGCTCGATCCCAGCACGCCCGGGTCTCTGGAAGCCGTGGCGCGTCTGAAGCCGGGAGTTTCGTTGGAACAAGCGCAGGAAGGGCTAGCGGTACCGATCACACTGGCAGTCGTGGTTCTGGCGGCAGTTTTGATTCCTGCCTACCGCGCGAGCCGTTTGCATCCGCTCGACGCACTACGCTCCGAATAGGAGAGGTGATTCGGCGAGTCCTTCACGCTGAACGCCGCGGCAGCGTGAGGAAGTTGCGCTGAGAATGGATGGCGTAGCGGCCTTGGACTGATCCTACCGACATGCCCTTCGAGGCATTTATGCGATACATGCCTCATAGGGCATTTTGACGCAGTATGCCGTATATGGCATCTTAATCACCTATGGACGCACTTATTCTTCAAACGCCTAGCCAGCTTGCCGCCCATCTGCGTTCTCTACGCAAAGCGCGCGGCCTGACCCAAGCTGCTCTCGGCACGATGGTTGG
Organism: Gammaproteobacteria bacterium; assembly: GCA_036274615.1. Classification (GTDB taxonomy): domain Bacteria; phylum Pseudomonadota; class Gammaproteobacteria; order Steroidobacterales; family Rariloculaceae; genus FEN-1219. The sequence goes on from DASUFK010000015.1 coordinate 24,387, forward strand.
GCTCGACCAGACTCGAATTGCAAAAATCGAGCGCGACCCTCGACTCGTGAGCATCGGTCAGCTCATGCGACTTTTCTCGGCGCTCCGTGTGCGAGTTCTTCTCGAACCGCTATCGGAGTCGGGCAACGCTAGGGAAAAACAAGGCTCGCAGGACTGGTAAGCGATGCCTTCTCTGAATGTCTGGATGAACGGAGAGAAGGTCGGGGAGTGGGGATCGCTTCGTACCGGCACGCCGTTCTTCAAGTACGCAGAATCGTGGGCGGAGTCGCCGCGTGCGCGTGCGCTCTCGCTATCGTTGCCTCTCACTGCAGACCTAGAAGTGCGAGGAGACAAAGTCGAGTACTACTTCGACAACCTATTGCCGGACAATTCCGACATACGTCGCCGCCTCCGAGCCCGCTTCCAGACGCGCTCTTCCGAAACGTTCGACCTGCTCGCGGCGATTGGACGCGATTGCGTTGGTGCAGTTCAACTCCTGCCCCCCGGTGAAGAACCTATCGGATGGAATCGCGTAGATGCCGAACTGCTCGATGAGCAACAAGTCGAGGAAACTCTCCGTCGAGTGACTTCTTCGACACCTCTCGGACGCGACGAGCAAGACGACTTCCGGCTGTCGATCGCCGGTGCCCAAGAAAAGACCGCGTTGCTCGGAATGCGGGGCCAGTGGTATCGGCCGCACGGCGCCACGCCCACGACCCACATATTCAAGCTCCCTCTCGGTATGGTCGGCGATTTCGCTGGTGACCTCTCGGACTCCGTCGAGAACGAATGGCTTTGCGCGGAGTTTCTGCGCGCGCTCGATATGCCTGTTGCACGGTCGACGATCGAGAAGTTCGGCGACCAACGAGCACTCGTAGTCGCACGTTTCGATCGACGCTGGATTGGCGTTGACGACGCGGCGGTTCAACGGAAGCGGTTTTCGCCCACGGAGGGTATTTGGATCGCACGCCTGCCGCAGGAGGATTTTTGCCAGGCCACCGGGCGCCCCGCCAGTAGGAAGTACGAGGCGGACGGCGGGCCTTCGATGTCGGAGTGTCTCGAGCTATTGGCGAACGGCGAAACCCCCGAAGTCGACCGCGCGAATTTTGTGCTCGCTCAGTTCGCGTTTTGGATGCTCGCTGCCATCGATGGTCACGGAAAGAACTTCTCGCTGTTTCATCGTACGGGCGGTAGTTATGGGATGACACCGTTGTACGACGTGCTGTCGGCTTGGCCCGTGATTGGTCCGGGCAAGAATCAACTCCCTTCGCGACGAGCCAAGCTGGCGATGGCGGTGCGGGGGAAGAATGCGCACTATCTGCTCGATGAGGTCCAGGCGCGACATTGGCAGCTACTGGCCACTCGGACGGGCCAGCCCGATCTCTGGGACCGGATCACAAGGTTAGTCGAGCTGGCTCCCGCCGTGTTCGACCGTCTGGAACAACGAATGGCGGACAAATTTCCAGAGCATGTCTTTACAACGATCCGCGACGGAGTGCGCCGCCAGAGCGAGCGTTTCATGCGAAGTCTTAGAAGCATCGCGAACTGAATTTCACGCAACACCTCGGGGTGGTAGCCGCCCTAGGACTCGAACCGAGAAACGCCTGGCTCTCGACCAGGCAGGTATGCCAATTCCCGTCAGGCGGCTGAATCGCGGATCACCTCCTTTGCAGTGAAATCTACGAATGCGCGGCGCCCCATACGACGCGCGGAAAAGGTGCGTCCGTTACCACAACCTCGATCGCGGACCCCCGGCGGCGGCCGACCGGATGCACTGCGCCCTACGCATCGAGCGCTGCCGCACGAACGCTGGTAGCCGTTCGCATGGCAGGCGAGACGCGCCCCGGACGATGCACCGGATCGACCGTGCGGCACGGCGACCGGCAATCGCGTTGCTGCGCTGCGCCGGCGCGAGCTCCGAAGAGATCGCAACGACGAACGCGGGCAACGGACGCGAGGGGGGCGATATCCTCGCCCGGCGTGCGGATTCGAACCGCAGGCTTGCGTCTTTACCAGTGGCCTTTGCAGGGCCTTGCGTGGAACGCCGGAGTCGAACCGGCGACAACCGGACCATTAGTCTGGTGCTCTTACCAACTGAGCTAGTTCCGCTGGTCGGCAGGGACGTGCAACTACTCGGTACGCGCCGTGCGATGGTTAGCTTGAGCGCGCCAGGCGGGCGCGTGAGCTCGCACCTCTGAGCGGCGAACGTGGACCCAACCGTTGGTTGTCCGAGACGGGATCGAACCGTCGACCTTCGCCTTATGAGGGCGCTGCTCTTCCTGCTGAGCTATCGGACAATTCTTGAAAAAGTGGGGTGAGCGATCGGAGTCGAACCGATGTCCGCAGGGTCACGACCTGAGGCTCTACCGTTGAGCTACGCCCACCACCGAAGTCAAATGCGCCGCACGAAGGTGCGCTCCTCGAGCGCCTTGCGGATGTAGCGCATGAACATGATCGCTTTGTCTTCGTGCTCGAGCGTGGCGTCGCCCACGTCCGCGAGCGGCACGGGAAACAGGTGCTCGCCTTGTCCCGGCACGTTCACGCCGTAGTAGGCGAAGCCCTGCCGATAGCGCACGAAATGCACGGTGTTGTCTTTGACGATCTCTTTGATGTTCATGACGCCTCCTCTGTGAATGTGTGGTGATCCGGACGAGAATCGAACTCGTATGCCGAGGTTGAAAGCCTCGTGGCTTCGCCAATGTCGCCCACCGGATCGAGGGATTGGCGCTGCGAGACGGATTCGAACCGACACCTTCCGGATCGACAGTCCGGCGCTCTTGCCATTGAGCTATCGCAGCAGTTTGGCTGGCACGCAGGGATCGAACCTGCGCCATTCGTAAACGCGCGTTCTACCGCTGAGCTACATGCCAAGGAATTGGTGGATCGGGATGGATGTGAACCACCGCCGCGCCGGTCTTCAACCGACCGCTCTACCAGCTGAGCTACCGATCCAGATCGAAGCCGAGGGCAGGCGCGCGAGCGCGCACGGCCGGTCTGCCATGCCGTTGTTCGCGCCGATCGCGAACACTGCCCCAACTTCTCTAACGATCGCGAGTTGTTAAAGAGCAATAGCCGGGGCAAAAAAAAGCCCCGGTGAGCGCGAGCCGACCGGGGCCTTTGTTGGCTGCCGAGAGGCTCGTGTGTCGAGCCCTCCAGCGCAATGTCTAGCAAGCTCAACGCATCAATTCACCTTCGCCGAGAAACGCGTGCGCACGTATGTCGACGGAATCTCTCCGTGCGAACGGTGCGAGCGCGTGCGCCGCGCAACGGTCCGCATGCGAGTCGATGACTCGCGCGTAATCGCGCATTGCGAGCAATTCGGTTTTGGGTGAGCGATGCAACATGGGCGCGCGACTATACGCTCGCGCGTTTGCAAGTCAACAGCGAAGTGAACAAAAAGTGATCGAGTCGATATGTGCTAACGGCGCAGCGTTCTGAACGTGATCGAGTAGCGGAGCTCGTCCGTCGGCGCGATCGCGTGCTGCCAATCCCAACGCGCCGCGCCGCGGAGCACGTAGATCGACCGCGGGGCGAGCTCGACGTCGATCGTCGGCGCGCGGCTGCCTTTCACGTGCGGATAACGGCGAAGCCGCATCCTCGCCGTTCCGGCGAGCGACACGCCGACTACGATCTCGAACTGCGGCACGTCGCGGTGCCAGCCGAGCGGCGTGCCCGGCCGATACTCGGCGACGGCCGAGTGCGTGAAGCGCTCGGCCGGCACGCCGCTCCAGTGCGCGACGCGGCCCCGCAGGCCGACGAGAAATTCCGGGACCGGCGGCGCCGGCTCGAGCTCGTTGGCGCCGAAGTCGTAGCGGCCGCCGTAGCTCACTACACGGCGCCGTGCGGTCCATTCCTTGTAGCGCGCCTGCTCGAACGGCAACTCGGAAAACGCGCGCAGCAGCTCGACTTCCTCGGAAGCGGAGAGAAACTCCTCGGCGTACACGAAGCCTTCCGGCGCCGCGGCCGTGAACAAATCGGTTTGCTTCGCGCGCATGATTCCCGAAGTCTAGCGCCGCGCGCCGCCGCAGGGGGCAGCGCGGCCGCGAGCGCGCGGTTCCGCTAACAGCGTTCGTTAGCGCGCGTCGTGAAAAATCACGCCGGCCGTGAACCGCCGGCCCGAGCGGATGCGGCTCGCGCCGTGTCGCATCGTCACGCGATGGTAGCCGCGTGTGCCGAGCCGCGGCCGCTGCGCGACCGCGAAGATCGCGGCGTCGCCCTTCGCGAGCGGCACCACCTCCACGCGCGACTGCATGCGCGGCCGCTGCTCGGTGAGCACGAATTCGCCGCCGGTGAAGTCCTCGTTCGGCGCCGACAACAGCAGCACGGCCTGGAGCGGAAACACGTGCTCGCCGTAGAGGTCCTGGTGGAGGCAGTTGTAGTCGCCGGGGCCGTAGCGCAGCACGAGCGGCGTCGGGCGGGTTTGTCCCGCGCGACGACAGCGCTCGATGAACTCTGCATGCGTGGCGGGATAGCGCACGTCGCTCGCTAGCAGCTCGTTCCACGCGTTCGCGACGGGCGCAAGCTGCGCGTACAGCGACGCGCGGAGCTCGGCGACGAGCGGCGGCAGCGGATAGGCGAAGTATTGGTACTCCCCGCGGCCGTAACCGTGGCGGGCCATCACGACACGGCTGCGGAACAGCCGCTCGTCGTCGTAGAGCGCCGTGAGCGCGTCGCACTCGGAGTGGGTCAACAGTCCCGAAAGCGGCGCCCAGCCGCCTTCGTCGAGGCCCGCGGCGACCTGCTTCCAATCGAAGCTCGCCACGCGAGTCGAGATCGACGGTGCTGATGCGGCGACGGTCGCGGCGGCGTTCATGGACCGCAGTCTAACGAGGGCCGCCGCGCCGCGGCACCCATATCGCGCGTTCGAATCCGGGCTGCGCGGCATGCGAAGATGCGTGCCGCCCCCGCCACAACGAGGTATCGCGATGAACTTGGCGATCTACGGTCGGGTCGTTTCCTTTTCCTGGCTCGCGTTCGTCGCGATCTGGTTCCTAGCCGCGCTCGTCGCGAAGCCGGGCGCGCGTCAGCAAGCATCGCCGGCGCGCGCCCTGATGCGGATGCTGCTGGTCGTGCTCGCCGCGCTCGGCGTGCGTTACGGCAATCTCTTCCCACAGGTCACGTTCGGCGGTCATCGCGAGGCCCTGGCGCTCGCGGGCGCCGTGCTCTGCGTGCTCGGCCTGCTGTTCGCCACCTGGGCTCGCTTCACGATGGGCAGCAGCTGGGGCATGCCGATGACCGTCGGCGAAGAGACTCAGCTCGTGACCAAGGGCCCGTACGCGTTCGTGCGCCATCCGATCTACACCGGTGTGGCCGCGATGCTGATCGGCTCGGCGCTCGTGATCGTGCCGGCGGTGCTCGGCGCCGCGGTATTGATCCCGTACTTCGTGATGAGCGCATTCCGCGAGGAGCGCGACATGCTGCGGCTCTTCCCCAACGTCTATCCCGGCTACATGCAGCGCACCAAGCGGCTCGTGCCGTTCGTGTGGTGAGACCGGCTCGACGCTAGCTTTTCGCGCCGAGCGACCGCAGCAGCTCGACCACCTCGTGCCGCCCGTGATGCCGCGCCCAACCGAGCGGCGTGCCGCGAAACACCTCGTCGCGCGCCTCGAGATCCGCGCCGTGCGCGTGCAAGAAGCGCACGGTCGGCTCGACGCTAGGAGGCGAGCGATCGTCGACCGTGAGAAACGCGAGACGGTGCAGCACGGTTCCCCAATAGTCGAGGCCGGGCACCACCGCGTTGATCGCCGCACCCTGCGCGAGCAGATATTCCGCGGCGTCGAGCCGCCCGTGCACGCACGCGAAGTAGAGCGCCTGCGACAGCACGTTCGCGCGGGTGCGCTCGCAACGGAACGGCGACCTGCCCTCGAGCTTGGCCTCGAGCGCGTACGGGTCCACGAGCGCGCCCGCGCCCGACTGCAGCGAGCCGTCGGCCGCGAACCAGCGCTTCACCGCGTCGAGCCTGCCGAGCCCCGCGTCGAATCGCAGGTCCGTCTTCGCGCCGCGGCTTCCGAAGAGCTCCGCGACGTCGGTGAAGCCGAAGTGCAGCGCATAGGCGAGCATCGCGCCGTCGCCGTCGGGGCCGTCGACGGCCGCGCCGCCGTCGAGCAGAGCCTCCGCCGCGCGCAGCACGCCGAAGCTCGCGGCGGCCGCGAGCGGCATGCCGCCTGCGATGTCGACGACGGCGCCCGCGCCCACGAGATCGCGCACCAGCTCGTACTCGTTGCCGCGCGGGTTGCTGTCGCGAAACGCGGCTTCCGACGCGCAGTAGAGCGGGATCGAGTCGTTCGGGATCTGCCGCGGCGGGTGGAAGCCCGACACCCAGAACGGATTCGCGGCGCGCGGGTCGTCGCCTAACGCGGCGAGCAGGCGGTCGCGGTCGCCGGAGCGCACCGCGGCGATCACGTCCTGCACCGTGGGATCGAGGTGCAGGTAACTTTCGTACTTGCTCCAGAACGCGTAGCCCTCCGCGTTCGCGACCACGAGCCGCGCGTCGGCGTCGGTGAGCGCCGTGGCGTTCGGGTCGTGGCGCTCGAAGCGCCGGAAGTCGTGCACCGGCGCGACCAGCCGCCGGCGCGTGGCGGTGTCGCCGGCCGCGAACTCGGAGCGCAGCGCCGTCACGCGGCGCTCGAGCGCGTCGAGGCCTTCGATGTGGCGCTTGAGCTTCGGCCAGCTCGCGAAGCCGTACTCGCGCGCGATCGTGAGCAGCGCGTCGGCCTGGGTGAGCGTTGCGGACGCGATTGCGTCCGCGGCCGCGCCGCGCAGGCGCGGATGGAATTCCGCGAGCCGGCGAATCGCGCCGGCATCGCCGGCCTCGTGGCCGTCGCGCAAATCCTTCGCCTGGTGCTTGAGGTGGTCGAGGTCGGGACGGGGGGGCAGTGATCGGGTGGGCATACGAACTCCTTTCCTGTTGCGCCTGACGTCCGCATCTGCAGGCAGAAAGGTGAGCTCGTTTCGAAACGAAACCACGTTATCGGAGGGTGGACTTCTGTCCTTTCCGCGGACTGGATGCGCCCCTCGGCGCGAGAGGAATCCTATCACGCCCGATGCAGCGCGGCGGCCGCGATCACGCCCCGCACGCGTGTCCGCGGATTGGACCATGGGCGAATGCCGGCCCGGCCCGGGCGCGCGCACGCTGGCAAGGATCGCTCGCCGGTCCGCCGCGATCTTTTCCCGCGGCGCGCGAACGGAAGCGCGATCCGGCGGTCGATCCTTACAGGGGAGATCGAATCGCCACAGGGAGGATTCCGGCATGCAAGACACCGTGAAGCCGCTGAGCGCCGATCTGCTGAACAAGGTGGACGCCCATTGGCGCGCCGCGAATTACCTGTCGGTCGGCCAGATCTACCTGCTCGCCAACCCGCTTCTCAGGAAGCCGCTCGCCCGCGAGCACATCAAGCCGCGGCTCCTCGGGCACTGGGGCACCACGCCGGGGCTCAATTTCATCTACACGCACCTGAACCGCGCGATCCGCCGGTACGGCCTCGACATGATCTACATCATGGGACCGGGGCACGGCGGTCCCGCGTTCGTCGCCAACGGCTATCTCGACGGCACCTACAGCGAGGTCTATCCGGACATCACGCAAGACACCGACGGGCTGCAACGGCTGTTCAAGCAGTTCTCGTTCCCCGGCGGCATCCCGAGCCATGCGTCACCGGAGACGCCGGGCTCGATCAACGAGGGCGGCGAGCTCGGCTACTGTCTATCGCACGCCTACGGCGCCGCGTTCGACAACCCTAACCTCGTGGTCGCGTGCGTGATCGGCGACGGCGAGGCGGAAACCGGCCCGCTCGCCACGAGCTGGCACTCGAACAAGTTCTTGAACCCGCTGCACGACGGCCCGGTGCTGCCGATCCTCCATCTCAACGGCTACAAGATCGCGAATCCCACGGTGCTCGCGCGCATCACGCCCGAAGAGCTCGATCAGCTGCTGCGCGGCTACGGCTACGAGCCGCACCACGTGGAAGGCCACGACCCCGCAGCCATGCACCAGCTCATGGCCGGCACGCTCGACAAGATCGTCGAGGATCTGAAGAAGATCAGGGCCGACGCGCGCGGCGACGGCAGCGCGCGCCGGCCCCGCTGGCCGATGATCGTGCTGCGCTCGCCGAAAGGCTGGACCTGCCCGAAGGAGATCGACGGCAAGCGCGTGGAAGGCTACTGGCGCTCGCATCAAGTGCCGATGGGCGAGATGAACCGGGAGGACCACATCAAGATCCTCGAAGAGTGGATGAAGAGCTACCGGCCCGAGGAGCTGTTCGACGAGTCGGGCCGCGTGCGTCCCGAGGTCACCGCGATCGTGCCGGAAGGCGCACGCCGCATGAGCGCCAATCCGCACGCGAACGGCGGTGTGCTGCTCAAGGAGCTGCGCCTGCCCGACTTCCGCGACTACGCGGTGGAAGTCGAGAAGCCCGGCGCCGCCACGGCGGAGTCCACGCGCGTGATGGGTAAGTTCCTGCGCGACGTGGTGAAGCGCAACGCCGAGCAGCGCAACTTCCGGATCTTCAGCCCCGACGAGAACAACTCGAACCGCTGGCAGGACGTGCTCGAGGTCACGAACCGGCAGTGGATGGCGGAGCGCCTCCCGTACGACGACCATCTCGCGCCCGAAGGCCGCGTGATGGAGATGCTGAGCGAGCACCAGTGCCAGGGCTGGCTCGAGGGCTATCTGCTCACGGGCCGGCACGGATTCTTCTCGTGCTACGAGGCGTTCATCCACATCGTCGACGCGATGTTCAACCAGCACGCGAAGTGGCTCGAGGTGTGTAACGACATCCCGTGGCGGCGGCCGATCGCGTCGCTCAACTATCTGCTGTCGTCGCACGTCTGGCGTCAGGACCACAACGGCTTCAGTCACCAAGACCCGGGCTTCATCGACGTGGTGTCCAACAAGAAGGCCGAGGTGGTGCGCGTATACCTGCCGCCCGACGCGAACACCCTGCTATCGGTGACCGACCACTGCCTGCGCAGCCGCAACTACGTGAACGTGATCGTCGCGGGCAAGCAGCCGGCGCCGCAGTGGCTCACGATGGACGAGGCGGTGAACCATTGCACCGCGGGGATCGGCATCTGGGATTGGGCGAGCAACGACCGCGGCGGCGACCCCGACCTCGTGATGGCGTGCTGCGGCGACGTGCCCACGCTCGAGACGCTGGCCGCCGTGGATCTCTTCCGCAAGCACTTGCCGGAGCTCAAGGTGCGCGTCGTCAACGTCGTGGATCTCATGAAGCTCCAGCCGCCGAGCGAGCATCCGCACGGCTTGCCGGACAAGGAGTTCGACCTGCTGTTCACGCGCGACAAGCCGATCATCTTCGCGTTCCACGGCTATCCGTGGCTCATCCACCGGCTCACGTACCGCCGTCACAATCACGACAACCTGCACGTGCGCGGCTACAAGGAGGAGGGCACGACGACCACGCCGTTCGACATGGTGGTGATGAACGATCTCGACCGGTTCCACCTGTTCGGCGACGCGCTCGACCGTCTGCCGCAGCTCGGCGCGCGCGCGGCCTACGCGAAGCAGGCGATCCGCGACAAGCTCCTCGAGCACAAGCGCTACATCGAGGAGCACGGCGAGGACATGCCCGAGATCACCGGTTGGCTCTGGGGACGGGGCGACATCGGCGACGCGGCGCGCGGCACGTCCACCGAAGGCGACAACGTGTAGCGCGTACGGCCGCCGCAACGGCCGCCGCTTAGTACACCTCGTCGATGTACTTGAACTTGTAGCCCGGATCGCGATAGCCGTGCCGCTTCCCGCGCTTCGGCAGCTTGATCTTGTCGCGCGGCGGCTCCTCGTACGGGATCTGCGCGAGCAGGTGCGTGATGAGGTTGAGCCGCGCCCGGCGCTTGTCGTCGGTGAGCGCCACGTGCCACGGCGCGAAGTTCGTGTCGGTCTCGGCGAACATCTCGTCGCGGGCGCGCGAGTAGTCGTACCAGCGGCTATAGGACTTGAGATCCATCGGCGACAGCTTCCAGATCTTGCGGCCGTCCTTGATCCGGTCCTCGAGGCGCTTGGTCTGCTCCTTCTCGCTGACCTCGAGCCAGTACTTGATGAGGATGATGCCGGAGTCGACCATCGCGCGCTCGACGAGCGGCACGTCCTTCAAGAACTGCCGCGCCTGGTCCTCCGTGCAGAAGCCCATCACGCGCTCGACACCCGCGCGGTTGTACCAGCTGCGGTCGAAGATCACGATCTCGCCGGCTGCGGGGAAGTGGCGGATGTAGCGCTGCACGTACATCTGGCTCTTCTCGCGCTCGGTGGGCGACGGCAGCGCTACCACGCGGTATACGCGCGGGCTCACGCGCTCCGTGATCGCCTTGATGGTGCCGCCCTTGCCGGCGCCGTCGCGGCCTTCGAATACGATGCACACGCGCAAGCCTTTGTGCACGACCCATTGCTGGAGCTTCACGAGCTCGACGTGAAGCTTCTCGAGCGCTTCCTCGTACTCGGCTCTCTTGAGCTTGCGCGCCTTCTTCTCCTCGACGTTCTCGCTTCGATCGGTCTCGCGATTCATTGCCGTATCCCCATCCGCAAAATGTCGGTCGCGGCGCGCCGAAGAGCAGCCGCGATGCAGCATCGCGCGGCGGGGACCCTGCGGCCATACGCATAAAGGACCATACGCATAAAGGGCACTAGCGGGCGTCGAACCGTTTTCCGACGATTCACACGGCGGACCGCGTGTGGCACCGTGGGCCGCCGCGCCCCCGAACAAACGCAAATTGGGAAGGTCATGCCGTGAATACGCCGTTGGTCGCCGCGGAGTCCACCGTTGCCGACATCTCGAGCGCAGCGCTCGCTCCGAACCGGGCCACGAAGCGCGTGCTCGAGCCCGCGGAGCGCATCGCCGAGGTGCTGTTCGGCTTGATCATGGTGCTCACGTTCACGGGCTCGCTCAGCGTCGCCGAGGCGGGGCGCGCCGACGTGCGGTCGATGCTCGTGGGCGCGCTCGGCTGCAACCTCGCCTGGGCCGTCATCGACGGTATTTTCTATCTGATGGGTTGCTTGGCCGAGAAGGGCCGCAACCTCGCGACGTACAAGGCCGTGCTCGCGGCGGAGACGCCGGAGAAGCGGCGGCAGCTGATCGCGGGCGCCTTGCCGCCCGTGGTGGCGCAGCTCATGACCGCCCAGGAGCTCGACACGCTGCACGAGCGGGCGCTCGAGCTGCCGCCGCCGCCGAAGGTGGCGAGCCTCGACCGGGGCGACTGGCTCGGCGGCTGGGCGGTGTTCCTGCTGGTGTTCCTGTCCACGTTCCCCGTGGCGCTGCCGTTCATCGTGATCGACACGCCGGTGGCCGCGATGCGCGTGTCGAACGTCGTCGCCGTCGCGATGCTGTTCCTCGCGGGCTTCGCCTACGGCCGCGTGATCCACCGCTCGCCGATCGCGATCGGCATCGTGGCCGTGTTCGTCGGCGTCGTCATCGTCGGCTTCACCATCGCCCTCGGCGGCTGAAAATAGGGACGTGTTACTTTTTTTGGCGCGCGGCCCGACCCACGCGCTCCGCGAGCGCCTTCGCCGCGGGACGGTCTCCGTGGTATGAACGCGAAGGATCACGTCCGGTCTTCCGCCCCAACCGACCCGCGTCGCGCTGCTGCCGAGAACGCCGAGCAGCGGAGCCGCGTAGTTGCGGACACTCACCGTGCGCGCGTAGCGTCGGCACCGGTTGCCTGTCGGACCACCCGGAAAAGTAACCTGTCCCTACTTTTCGTCAGAAGTACTTGAGGAACGACTGGGGATGCGCGGCCTTCAGGCTGCGATACCAGAGGCACGCGGGATAGAGCAGCACGAGCAGCACGGCGGCCACGATGTACGTGGTGGTGATGTCGCCGAAGCCGCGCAAGCCGAAGTACGTGGCGGGGATCTCCATCACGAGCCGGTGCACGAGGTAGAAGAACATCGCGGTCTGGCCGAACACCAGGAACGGCCCGTTCTTGCGCACGCCGATGAGCGGCTCGATCGTCATCAGGAAAGCGAGCGCCAGGAACAGCATGCCGAGCTCGATCGATGCGTAGCTCAAGGACGGCGGATACTTGCTCACGTGCAGCCACTGCTGCCAGGTGTCGTTCGTGTGCCGGAGGAACATGTCGCCGTAGCCGCCTTCCGCACGAACCACGACGAACACCGCGAGCAGCGCCAGCCCGCCGACGAACAAGATCGCTCGCGGCGAGAAGCGCGCCTTGCCGAGGTCGAACCGCACCATATGACGGCCGAGCACCCAGCCGAGCATCATCATCGCGAGCCAAGGCAGCAGCGGATACTTGATGGCGAGCGTGGGGCTGCTGTAGGTGCCCACGAACAGCGCCGCCACCGGCGACGACGGGCCCGGCGGATCCCAGAACCAGTCCGTGGGGAACTCGCCGAGCGCAAGCCAACCGAGCCCGAGCGTGAGCAGCAGCCACGACGGCAGCCGCCGCAGCGGCGCCATGCACATCATCGAGAGCCCGATCGCGAGCAGCACCTGGAACGTCCAGCGCCCGGAGCCGAGCGACACGAGCGTGGGATCGAGCAGCGCGATCAGCCCGCCGCGGATCAGAATACCCTTGTCGATCTCCCAGGCCTTTGCGCCTTTGGCCACGCGCCGTTCCACGCTCAACGCAAGCGCCACGCCCGCGAGGA
>DASUFK010000016.1:0-3399 GCA_036274615.1 Gammaproteobacteria bacterium
CATCGATCCCAAGACCTGCGTCTCGGAGGTGTACGAGCCGCCGTTCAACAATCCCGCCGTCAACGTCAACGGCTACACGCCGCGCGGCATCGACGTGGACGACTACGGCGTGATCTGGACCGCGCTCGCGGGCAGCGGCCACCTCGCGAGCTTCGACCGGCGCAAATGCCGCGTACTCACCGGGCCCGAGGCCACCAACGGCCAGCACTGCCCCGAAGGCTGGACGCTCTATCGCACGCCGGGCCCGAGCTTCAAGGGCGCCACCGACGCGATCGCGGTGGACATGCACTATTACAACTTCGTGGACCGTCACAACACGCTCGGGCTCGGGCCGAACGTGCCGCTCGCGAACGGCACCAACTCCGACTCGCTGCTCGCGCTCTTGCCCGACGGGCGATTCGTGCGGCTGCGCGTGCCCTACCCGCTCGGCTTCTACTCGCGCGGCATGGACGGCCGCATCGACGACCCGAACGGCGGCTGGAAGGGCCGCGGCCTCTACGCCGACTACGGCCCGAACGCCGTGTGGCACACCGAGGGCGGCAAGGGCACGCGCAGCTCGGTGGTGAAATTCCAGCTGCGCCCGGACCCGCTGGCGAAATGAAATGCTGAGACGAGCTCTTTGCGCCGCTGCGGCGCTTGCGTTGCCGGCGCTCGCCGCGAGCACATCGGCGTGGGCGCAGAAGGACCTCTCCGGAATGTGGGGCCAGCGCTTCCACGAGGAGCTGCCCGAGCGCGGCGCCGGCCCCGAGATCGGCGACTACGCGGGGCTGCCCGTGAACGACGCCGCGCGCTTGCGCGCCGATTCGTGGGACGCGGCGAAGTGGACGGTTCCCGAGCGCCAGTGCGAGCCGCATCCGGCCGACTACGCGCCGCGCGGCCCCGCGAGCTTGCGGATCGCGAGCACCGTGGACCCGATCTCGCAGGACGTGATCTCGTGGGACGTGAGCGTGATGTGGAGCCTGACGCACCGCACGATCTACATGGACGGGCGGCCGCATCCGTCGCCGAACGCGCAGCACAGCTGGCAGGGCTTCTCCACCGGCGAGTGGGACGGCGACATGCTCAAGGTCACGACCACGCATCTGAAGGAAGCCTGGGTGCGGCGCAACGGTCTGCCGCGCAGCGATCGCGCCACCGTGGTCGAGTACTGGATCCGCAACGACGACTACCTCACGCTCGTCACGGTCGTGATCGACCCGGTGTACCTCACCGAGCCGCTGGTGCGGACGTCGGACTGGGTGCTCGATCCGGGCGTGCAGCTGAGCCCGTTCTCGTGCATCCCGGCGGTCGAGATCGAGCGGCCGCGCGGCGCGGTGCCGCATCACCTGCCCGGCACCAACGCGTTCCTCACCGAGTACGCCACGCGCCACGGTCTGCCGCAGTCCGCGGCGCGCGGCGGCGCGGCCACGATGTATCCCGACTACGTGCCCGACTTGCGGCGCGCGATCGAGGCGTTGCGATGACGCGCGGATCGGCAGCGCTGCGCGTGCTCGCGCTCGGCGCGCTCGCGGCTGCGATCGGCGCAAAGGCGGCGCCGGCGGACGACGAGCTCGAAGTGCTGCCCGTGCAGGGCAACGTCTACATGATCGCCGGCGGCGGCGGCAACACCACGGTGCAGATCGGCCCCGAGGCGGTGGTGGTGGTGGACACGAAGACCGGCGCGGTGGCGGGCCGGCTGGTCGAGGCCATCCGCAAGCTGAGCTCGAAGCCGATCCGCCACATCATCGTGACGAGCGCGGACGCGGATCACACCGGCGGCAACGAGCAAGTGTCCAAGGCCGGCACCTACGTGCGGCTGCTCGACACCTTCGATCCGCGCGGCGCGGACAGGAACGCCTCGATCATCGCGCACGTGAGCGTGCTCGAGCGCATGAGCGGCGCGAAGACTCCGCCGCCGCCCGATGCGTGGCCGAGCGACACGTATTTCACGAACAGCTGGGCGCTGTTCGTGAACGACGAGGCCATCGAGCTCGTGCACATCCCGGCCGCGCACACCGACGGCGACACGATGGCGTTCTTCCGGCGCTCCGACGTGATCGCCACGGGCGACATCTTCACGACCACGGGCTACCCGCGGTTCGACCCGGCGCGCGGCGGCAGCGTGAACGGCATCCTCGACGGTTTGAACCGCATCCTCGAGATCGCGATCCCCGGCGAGAATCAGACCGGCGGCACGGCCATCGTTCCGGGCCACGGCCGGATCAGCGACGAGACCGACGTCGCGAACTATCGCGACATGGTCACGATCGTGCGCGACCGGATCGCCGCGCTGCTCGCGGCCGGCATGACGCTCGAGCAGGTGCAGGCCGCGCGGCCGTCGAGCGATTACGACGGCATTTACGCGGGGCTCGGCGGCGCGACCGCGCAAGAGTTCGTGGCGGCCGTCTATCGCGAGCTCGCGGGAGCGAAGCGATGAGCCGGCGCTTGCGGCGTGCGGGGCTGCGCAAGGCCCCAACGGCGATCGCAGGCTGGATGCTCGCAGCCAGAGGTTTTGCGGACGCGGCCGCGGGCTGGGTGCTCGCCGCCGCCTTGGTGCTCGCGGCCGCGAGCTCCGCCGAAGCGCAACCGCCGGCGCCCGCGCCGCCTCCGCCGCGCCCCGCGCGCGAGCGCGCGCCGGTCGATCTCACGGGCCAGTGGGTGGCGGTGATCACCGAGGACTGGCGCTGGCGGATGGTGACGCCGCCGGCGGGCGACTCCTCCAGCATCCCGCTGAACGCCAAAGGCACCGCCGCCACCGCGGCGTGGGATCTCGACAAGGACCGCCGCGAGAACGCGCTCTGCAAAGCCTATGGCCCGCCCGGTCTGATCCGTCAGCCCACGCGGCTGCGCATCGATTGGAGCGACGCCGACACGCTGCGGCTGCAGTTCGATGCCGGCAATCAAACGCGTCTGCTGCACTTCACGCCGCAGGCGGCCGGCGAGCGCTCGCTCCAAGGGGTGTCCACGGCGCAATGGTTCCGGCAGACGCAGTCGCGGGGCGTGTTCGCCGCCAATACGCCGAGCACCGGCGGGTCGCTGCAGGTTCGGACCACCGGCCTCACGGCGGGATACTTGCGGCCGAACGGCGTGCCTTACGGCGAGAACGCCACCGTGAAGGAGTACTTCAACACGTTCACGGCGCCGGAAACCGGCACGTGGCTCGTGGTCACCACCGTGGTGAACGACCCGGAGTACCTCACCACCGACTTGATCATGAGCACCCAATTCAAGAAGGAGGCGAGCCGCTCGGGATGGAGCCCGCGTGCCTGCGACATCGCACCCCCGCTGGTGGAGGGCGCGCGCCAATGACCGGCCCGGCGAGCCGGCCGGGTGCGGCCGGTGCAAGCGGTGCCGCTAACGCGCGGGGCGGCAACGTGCTATACCAAGTGGCATCGTTCGGGAGACGCGTATGAGCTCGAA
>DASUFK010000017.1:0-20497 GCA_036274615.1 Gammaproteobacteria bacterium
GCCGAGCGGGCGAGCCGCGTGAAGGACGAGTTCGTGGCGATGGTCTCGCACGAGCTGCGCACGCCGCTCAACGCGATCCTCGGTTGGGCGCACTTGATGGCCCAGAACCGCGACGACGGCGAGGTCGTGGCGCGCGGCCTCGACGTGATCTTCCGCAACACGCGTGTGCAGGCTCAGCTGATCTCGGACCTGCTCGACATGAGCCGCATCGTCTCGGGCAAGCTGCGGCTCACGATCGAGAAGGTGGACATGAAGGCGCTCGTCGAAGCGGCGATCGAGGCGGTGCAGCAAGCGGCCGATGCCAAGCGCATCCTGATCCGCCGGCGGATCGCCGCCACCGACGCGATCGCCGGTGACCCCGCGCGGCTACAGCAGGTCATCTGGAACCTGTTGTGGAACGCGCTCAAGTTCACGCCGGAGGGCGGCGAAGTGCTCGTCGAGCTCAAGGAAACGGGCTTCGACGTCGAGCTCGTGGTGGCCGACACCGGCGTGGGCATTCGCGCCGACTTTCTGCCGCACATCTTCGAGAGGTTCAAGCAAGGCAATCCCTCGATCACCCGCCGCTTCGGCGGTTTGGGCCTCGGCCTCGCGATCGCGAAGCACTTGGTCGACCTGCACGGCGGCACGATCAGCGCCGACAGTGAAGGCGAGGGTAAAGGCGCGCGCTTCGTGATGTCGTTGCCGACGGGCTCGGCCGCGGTAGGCGACGCGATCAAGCCGGCCGAGGCCGCGGCGCGGGACGGTGCGGAGCCCGACGCGCTGCATGGTGTGCGGGCGCTCGTCGTGGAGGACGAAAAGGACACGCTCGATTTCCTCGAGAAGCTGCTCGTGTCGCGCGGCGCCGAGGTCGTGCTTGCGACGTCGGCAGCCGAAGCGCTCGCGCTGCTGCCGTCGGCGCGCGTGAATTTCCTCGTCAGCGACATCGGCTTGCCGGAAGTGGACGGCTACGAGCTGCTGCGCACGATCCGGCAGATGGACGCGAGCGCTTCGGGCGGGATCCCGGCCGTCGCGCTCACGGCTTACGCGCGCGCCGACGACCGCATGCTGGCATTCCGCGCCGGCTATCAGGCGCACCTCGCGAAGCCCGTGGAGCCGGGCGAGCTGGTGGCAACGATCGCCGACCTCGCGCGCCTCGCCGGCGCCCACCGCTGACCGCGAAAAATAGGGACATGTTACTTTTTCGAGTGGACGTTCCCCGGAAATCCGGCGGCTCTTCGAAAAAGTAACATGTCCCTATTTTTTGCGCGCTCAGTGGAGGGTGGTGCGCGCGATCTGCGCGCAGAGCGCGAGCGCGGCGTCGGGCTCGATCGGTTTCACCCAATGGTCGTCGAAGCCGGCCGCTATCGCGCGATCACGGTCGTTGTCCTGGCCCCAACCCGTGACGGCCACGAGCTTGGTGGCGCGGCCCCAGGTTTCCGCTCGCACGCGGCGCGCGACTTCGTAGCCGTTGAGCTTCGGCATGCCGATGTCGAGCAGCGCGAGCGCGGGACGGTGCCGCTCGAGCGCCTCGAGCGCGTCTTCGCCGTCGTGCGTGACCTCCACTCGATGGCCGTACAGCTGGAGCAGCGCTGCGAGGCTCTTGGCGGCGTCGCGGTTGTCATCGGCAACCACGATTCGCAAACCCGACGCCGCGCGCGCCGCCGACGCCCGCGCCGTGGGCGGCGACTCGACGCGTGCGCCCGCCCGCGCGAGCGGCAGCCGGACCGTGAGCTCGGTGCCCTGGCCCACGCCGGCGCTTTGCGCCTCGATACTGCCGCCGTGCAGCTGCACGAGGCCCTTCGCGAGCGCCAGGCCAATGCCGAGCCCGCCCTCGGTGCGCTCCAGCGGCGGCGCAATCTGCACGAACATCTCGAAGATCCGCGCGAGCGACTCCGTCGTGAGGCCGACGCCGTTGTCCGCCACGCGCACCACCACCTCGGCGCCGTCGCGTCGCGCGACGAGCCGGATGTTGCCGCCCGGCTCCGTGTACTTGGCGGCGTTCGTGAGCAGGTTGCCCAGGACCTGCGCGATCCGCAGCGGATCGGCGTCGAGCGTGAGCGGCTCGGCGGGCAGGTCCACGTGGAGCGCGTGGCGCCGCGCGTCGATCAGCGGCCGCGCCATCTCGATCGCGCCCTCCACGATCGACGAGAGGTCCACGCGCGACCTGCGCACCTCGAGCGTCCCGCGAGTGATTCGCGAGACGTCGAGGAGATCGTCGAGCAGCCGGGCCATGTGCCCCACCTGCCGGTCGATGACGTCGTGGCTCCAGCGCACCTGCGCCTCGCTGGCGCCGGCCGTACGGGCGATCACCGCCGCCTGCCGGATCGGCGCAAGCGGATTGCGGAGCTCGTGCGCGAGCACGGCCAGAAACTCGTCTTTGCGCCGGTCCGCCTCCCGCAGCGCGCGCTCCGCCGCGCGCGCGCTCGTGGCGTCGCGGAACACGAGCACGACGCCGAGCGTGGGGCCGCCCGGGTCGACGATCGGCGCGGCGCTGTCCTCGATCGGCGTCTCGGTACCGTCGCGGCGCAGCAGCAGCGTGTGATTCGCGAGGCCCACGATCTCGCCCTCGCGCAGCACTTTGGCCACGGGGCTCTCGACGGTGGCGCGAGTCTGCTCGTTGACGATCCGGAAGACCTCGTCCAAGTGCTTGCCCTGCGCGCTCCTGGCCGGCCAACCGGTGAGCTGCTCCGCGACGGGGTTCATCAGGTTCACGAATCCGTCGTCGTCGGTGGCGACCACCGCGTCGCCGATGCTGTGCAGCGTGGTCGAGAGCCGCTGCTCGCTCTCGCGCAACCGCGCGCCGGCGTGGCGCGTGACGTAGACGAGCACGCCCAGAATCAGGATCGCGAGCGCCGTGAGCAGCAGCACGGAGCGGCTCGTCGCGAGCCGCGCGCGGTTCTCCGCCGTCACTTGCGCGGCGATTTCGGCTTGCTCCTTCGCTTCCATGGTCTCGATCACCGAGCGGACCGTATCCATGGATTGCTTGCCTTCGCCGGTGCGCACGACGTCGAGCGCCGCTTCGTGCGAGCCCGCGCGCTCGAGCTCGATGGTGCGCACCATGTCCGCCGTCTTGTTCGCGATTGCCGCCCGGAGCGCCGCGAGCTGCGACTGGGCAGCGGAATCGTCTTGCAGCAGCTCGGCCAGGCGGGTGACGCGCCGCTCGAGCTGGGTGAGCGCGGCTTCGTAAGGCTCGAGGTAGTCGGCGCGCTGCGTGAGCAGGAATCCGCGCTGCCCGGTCTCGGCGTCGCGTACCACGGACAGCGCCTGCTCGAGCGCGATCGCCGTGTCCTTGCTCTGCACGAGCTCCGTCGTGGCTGCGTCCCAAACCCTGAGCGCGCGATAAGCGGCGGCGCCCGCGAGCAGCAGCACGATCGCCGAAGCGGCGACCGTGACGACTACGATGGATCGCGCCCTGACCACGCGCTTCGAGCGTGGCGCTATTTGCTCTTATCGAGGCCCGCGAGCCATTCGTCGTCGGAGCCGGCGTTCAAGTCGTCGAAGAGATAGGTGCCGAGATAGCGCTCGCCGGTGTCGGGCAGCATCGCGAGCAGCACCGAGCCGGGCTCCGCGCGCTCGGCCGCCTTCACGGCCGCCGCGAGCGTGGCGCCGGCCGAGATGCCGACGAAGATGCCTTCCTCGCGGGCGAGGCGGCGAGCCATTTGCTTGCCTTCCTCGTCGGTGACGGGCAGCAGCTGGTCGAACACCTTCGGGTTCAGCACGTCCGGCAGGAAGTCGGGCGTCCAGCCCTGGATCTTGTGCGGAGCCCACTCCTTGCCGCCGAGCAGCGATGCTCCGGCGGGCTCCGTGGCGATGATCTTCACCTCGGGCCGCGCGAGCTTGATCATCTCGCCGGCGCCGGTGAGCGTGCCGCCGGTGCCCCAGCCCGTGACCCAGAAGTCGAGGCGGCGGCCCGCGAAGTCCTTCAGGATCTCGGGGCCCGTGGTCTGGCGATGGAACGCGGGATTCGCGGGATTCTGGAACTGCCGCGCGAGGAACCAGCCGTGCTTCTCCGCGAGAGCCGCCGCGAGCCGCACCATGCCGGTGCCGCGCTCCGCCGCTGGCGTGAGGATCACCTTGGCGCCGAGCGCGCGCATGATCTTGCGCCGCTCCACGGAGAACGTCTCGGCCATCGTGGCCACGAACGGATAGCCCTTGGCGGCGCAGACCATCGCGAGCGCGATGCCGGTGTTGCCCGACGTGGCCTCCACCACCGTCTGCCCCGGCTTGATCGCTCCGCGCCGCTCGGCGTCGTCGATGATCGCGAGCGCGAGCCGGTCCTTCACCGAGCTCATCGGGTTGAACGCCTCGATCTTCACGTAGACCGTGACGTGCTTCGGCGCGATCCGGTGCAGCTTCACGACCGGGGTATTGCCGATAGTGTCGAGGATGCTCTCGTAGATCATGGGGGTCCGCCTTTGATCGCTTCGACCGTTGTGTGGTTTTCGATCGGCGCGGCGCCGATGGGTTCAGTAGCTTACACGAGCGCGTGTGCCCGCCGGCTCCGTGCCGAACACTTCGACCTTGCTCGGCTCGAACCACGCGTAGCGCTCGGCGAAGCGGGTGGTCTCGCCGACGATCAGCAGCGCGGGCGGCCGGATCTCGAGCGCGGCCTGCGCCTCGCCGAGCGCCCGCAGCGCGGTGCGCACGACGCGCTGGTTGCGCGTGGTGCCGCTCTCGACCACGGCCACGGGGGTCTCGGGGTCGTGCCCGTGGGCGATCAGCGCGGCGGCGATCTCTGCGTATTGCGCCACGCCCATGTAGAGCGCGAGCGTTTGCCCGGGCCGGAACTCCGCGAGCACGGCGCCCCGCTCGTTTTGGGTGTGACCGGTGGTGAGGAGCACGGCCTGCGCCACGCCGCGCAGCGTGAGCGGGATGCCGGCGTATGCGGCGCAGCCTTCGGCGGCCGAGATTCCCGGCACCACTTGGAAGCGCAGGCCGGCGGCCACGAGCGCCTCGATCTCCTCGCCGCCGCGGCCGAATACGAGCGGGTCGCCGCCCTTCAAGCGGCACACGCGCTTGCCCGACTGCACGAGCCGCACGAGCAGGCGGTTGAGCTGCTTCTGCGTGATCGACGGCCGCCGCGGCGTCTTGCCCACCGAGATCAGCTCGGCGTCGCGGCGCGCATAGCGCAGCAGCTCGGGCGCCACGAGCCGGTCGTAGAGCACCACGTCGGCGCTCGCGAGCAGCTGCCGGCCGCGGATCGTGATCAGGTCGGGGCTGCCCGGTCCCGCGCCCACGAGGTAGGCCTCGCCGCGGAGCGCGCCGGCCGCGCCCCCGTCGGTCTCGGATCGCCAATCCGCGAGCGTCTTGCCGAGCGCCTCATCGGCGGCGGCGTCGCGGCCGGCGAAGGCGTGCTCCGCCACCGTACCCTCGATCACCCGCTCCCAGAACTGGCGCCGCTCGGCCGCGTCCGGCAGCGAGG
This sequence comes from Gammaproteobacteria bacterium, assembly GCA_036274615.1. GTDB lineage: Bacteria > Pseudomonadota > Gammaproteobacteria > Steroidobacterales > Rariloculaceae > FEN-1219. Next base: position 5,402 of record DASUFK010000017.1, read on the forward strand.
TGCGCACGCGCTCGCGCCAGCTCCCGGCCAGCTCGGCGAGCGCGCCGAGCCGCGCGGGCAGCAGCGTCTCGATCAGGCCCTTGACCCAGCGGGCCAGCGTCGGCGACAGGCCGCTGCTGCCGATCGCGATCGTCACCGGCGAGCGATCGACGATCGCCGGCATCACGAACGAGCAGAGGCTCGGATCGTCGACGACGTTGCAGAACCGTTTGGCCGCGGCGGCGTCGGCCGCGACGCGCGCGTTCGCCGCGCGATCGTCGGTGGCCGCGACCACGAGCCAGTAGCCCTGGAGGGACTGCGACTCGTAGCGCGCGGCGAAGTGCTCGATCGCGCCATCCCCCGCCAAGGCCCCGAGCGTTTCGCTTTCGAGCGAGGGCGCGATCACCGTGACTTCGGCGCCCGCTTCACGCAGCAGCGCAACGCGCCGCTCGGCGAGGGCGCCGCCGCCGACGACGAGGCAGCGCTTGCGTTCAAGATCGGTGAAGACGGGGAGGTGACGCATGCAAGTAACGGCTTGTTTCGCGGCACGATACCGCGTGGCTCCGAAGCGGAACAACACGTTGTCGTTCTGCGGTTATAGCGCGCTGCTATAACTTTGGGGCGGGGTTTCGGGATGGCGTCGGCGCTCCGGTTCCGCGTGCGAGAAAAGCCCGGAAAATCATGCGCCGCGCCGGGTTGACACCCTCATCTAACCAATGGTTATATACCTCGGCAGCCGCCGACTCGACCGAGGACGCGGCTTTTTCATCCCCGTTGAAGGCCCAAACCGCCGGTGACGTTAAAACAGCTCAAGTATCTCGTCGGCATCGCGGACAGCGGGCTGAACATCACGTCGGCGGCCGAGCGCCTGTTCACGAGCCAGCCCGGCATCAGCAAACAGCTCAAACAGCTCGAGGCCGAGCTCGGCGTGCAGCTGTTCACCCGCAAGGGCAAGAGCCTGGCGTCGATCACGCCCGCCGGCCGCGAGGTGATCGCCCGGGCGCGCAAGATCCTGCGCGAGGTGGGCAATATCACGAGCCTCGCGAGCGACCTCACGGCGGAGCTCGACGGTACGCTGTCGATCGCCACCACGCACACGCAAGCGCGCTACGTGCTGCCGGAGGTCATCAAGGCGTTCCGGGAGCGCTACCCGCGCGTCGATCTCGAGCTCCACCAGGGCACGTCGGAGCAGATCGCGGAGCTCGTGAGCACCAATAAGGTGGACTTCGCGATCGCCACGGGCTCGCAGGACCTGTTCTCGCACCTCACGCTCATGCCGATCTACACCTGGCACCGGATCGTGCTCGTGCCGAAGCAGCATCCGCTCGCCAAGCAGCCGAAGCCGATCGACCTGCAGGCGCTCGCCGACTATCCGCTCGTGACCTACGTGTTCAGCGGCACGGGCGAGTCGTCGTTCAAGCGCGCGTTTCGCGAGCACGGGCTCGAGCCGCGCGTCGTGTTTACGGCCCGCGACGCCGACATCATCAAGACCTACGTGCGCATGGGGATGGGCGTGGGCGTGATCGCGTCCATGGCGTTCGAGTGCACCGACCGCGAGGACCTGGTGGCGATCGACGCGAGCGAGCTGTTCCCGCAGGTCACCACCTGGCTCGGCTTCCCGCGCGATATGGTGCTGCGCGGCTACATGGTGGACTTCATCCACCTGTTCGCGCCGCAATACCCGCCGCGGCTGATCCGTGACGCGGCGCGCGCACAATCCCAGGAAGAAGTGGACGACCTCGTGAAGACGATCGCGCTCCCCCTCAAAGCCGGCTGCGACCAGGACGCCGGAAAATAGGGACAGGTTACTTTTTCGGCGCGACCGATCCGCACTCCAGCCTGCGACACCGTCGATCGCGCCGAAAAAGTAACCTGTCCCCATTTTCCGGCCTGCGCGTCGCTCGAAAGCAGCGCGCCTATCTTCGCGCGAGCTGGAGCTCCAGGTGAGCGCGCACGGCGGGCCACTCGCTCGCGACGATCGAGTACACGCAGGTGTCGCGCAGCGCGCCGTTCGTATAGCGCGCGTGGCTGCGCAGGATGCCGTCGAGCTTCGCGCCGAGCCGCTCGATCGCGCGGCGGCTCGGGTAGTTGAAGAAGCCGGTTCGATACTCCACCGCGATGCAGCCGAGCGTCTCGAACGCGTGCGTCATCAGCATGAGCTTGCACTCGGTGTTGAGCGCGGTGCGCTGCACGCGCTTCGCATACCAGGTGGCGCCGATCTCGACGCGGCGGTGGTCGGCGTCGATGTTCATGTAGGTGGTCATGCCGCAGCAGCGGCCCGCGGCGTCGAGCACGGCGAACGGCAGCATCGAGCCCTTCGTCCTGAGGCCGAGGCGCCGGTCGATCTCCGCGGCCATCTCCTCCGGCGCGGCGATCTTGGTGTACCAGAGCTTCCAGAGCTCGCCGTCGCGCACGGCTTCCACGAGCCCGTCGTGATGGGCGTGCGACAGCGGCTCGAGCGTCGCGTGAGCGCCGCGTAGCGTTACCGGTTCGGGCCAGGACATCGGGATTCCTCCATGCCCGCACCGGGCCGGAGGCTCGAGGGCGGACTAAGGGACGTTACAAGTCGGCGAGGTCGATCTCGTGGATGCCGCACTCGCGTTTCAAGCCGAAGAAACGCGTCTGGTCGACGGTGGTGACCTCTTGAATCGGCTTGGTGCTGTGGTGATCGCCGATCGACACGTAGCCCTTCTCCCAGAGCGGGTGATAGGGCAGCGAGTGCTTGGTGAGGTAGCGGTGTACGTCGCGGTCGGTCCAGTCTGCGATCGGATGCACCTTCCAGCGGCCGCCGGCCCATTCGAGATACGGGATCTTTGCGCGGGTCTCGGTCTGGTTGCGGCGCAGGCCCGCGAACCAGGTGCTCACGCCGAGCTCGCGCAGCGCGCGGCGCATCGGCTCCACCTTGTTCTCGTTGTTGTAGGCGTTCAGGCCGTCGAGGCCCTGATTCCACCGCTGACCGAAGCGCGCCTCCTGCCAGGCGGGCGAGAGCGCGGAGCGATACACCTTGAGATTGAGCTTCATGCGCTCGGTGAGCTCGTCGATGAAGCGATAGGTCTCCGGGAAGAGATACCCGGTATCGACCAGGATCACCGGCAGGTCGGGCTTCGCCTGCGTCACCAAGTGCAGCGACACGGCGGCTTGGGCGCCGAAGCTCGACGTCAATACGTGGGCGCCGGGAAGGTTCTCGAGCGCCCACTCGATCCGCTGATCGGCTTTGAGCGCCGCAAACTTGCGGTTGCAGTGCTCGAGCGCGTGGGCGCGGCTCGCTTCTTCGTCGTAGGCTCGGGAGTCGAAGGCCGCATCGGCCAAGGGCGGGATCGGAGCGGCCGCATCCTTCTCGACTACGTTCAGATGTGCATTCATCGTCCCGCCAAAGATCCCGCTCGAGCCGCATTCGCTGCGGCAACACGGATTCTTGCTATTGATGTGACCTAAGGTAAGCGGCGGACTAATGAACTTGAACGGTTAAGTTCTTATGCCGCTATAGCGAAAGCGCATAAGATTTCGCGGCTTTTCAGGCGCGTGCGAGCACCTCCGCGGCCGCGCGCTCTCCGGATTCCATCGCGCCTTCCATGCCGCGATTGTCGATCGCGAGATGCTCGCCGCAGAAGTGCAAGCTGCCGTGCGGGCGCCCGATTATGCCTGCGAACCGTGTCACGTCGCCGGGGCGGAAGTACACCCAGGCGCCCGCGGCGAACCGGTCCGCGCCCCACGAGTGCGATCCCAAGAGCTCGAGCTGTCCCGCGGCCGCGGGCCGAAGCCGTTCGATCGCAGCGATGACTGCGCGGCCGGCGTCGTCGGGCGTGAGCCGATCGAGCGCGGCCGCGTCGTCGCCCGTGATCCACGCGGCGAGGCTCGTGACCTCGCCCGGACGTTCCCGGTGCCGGGCGGCAGCGACCATGCCGGCGCGCGAGTCCGTGAACATGCTCGGCGCGAAGCCGTCGTCCTCCCAGAACCGGCGTCTCGGCGCGAGATACACCTGAGTCAGCGGCTGCGACGGGATCTCCGCGACGGCGGCCGCCTGGTCCGCGGGCAGCGGCGGGTCGATCGCGATCCTGCGCAGCACCCCCGGGGGCAGGGCGGCAACCACGTGCGCCGCGGCAAAGCGTGCGCCGCTCGCGCAGCGCACCTCGAGGGCCGTGGACGTGGCGCCGATGGCCGCAACCTCTTGCCCGAGCTCGAGATCGCCGCGCAGTGCGCCGGCCATCGCTTCCGGAATGCGCTGCACGCCGTCGCGCGCGGTGAGACCGAGCGAGTCGTTGACAGCCTGCGCGCGCTGCGTCTTCGAGAAGGCGCCGCGAAACAGCATCAAGAGCGCGGACACGTCGTCCGCGTCGCGGCCGAAGCTCGGATTGAGCCCGTACGCGATCGCGATCGCGGCGTCGCTCAAGCCCAAGCTCCTGAGCCAGGCGCGGAACGAGACGTCGAGCGCCGCGTGCTTGCCGTCGAGCCATTCCCCGGGCGAGCGCAGCGGGTTGTCGCGCATCGTGAGCACCCGGTGATAGCTCCACGGCAGATGTTGCTTGTCGGCGGCGGGAAACGGATTCTTGGGATGCGTGGGCCAGTCACGCTGGCGGATGATCTCCGAGCCGAGCACGAGGTCCTGCTCGCGGAAGAACTCGAGCACCGGCGTCACGTCGACGAGCGGCACGCCGTAGCGCTCCGCGGCCGCGATCACGCGCTGGTAGCCGCCGCCGATGTAAGTGCCGCCGGCCTCGGCGGTGCTGCCGCGCTGGCGCATCGAGTGGATGCGGCCGCCGACGCGCGACTGCCCCTCGAGCACCTGCACGCGCAGCCCCGCTGCCTCGAGCGTGAGCGCCGCGTGCAGGCCGGAGAGCCCCGCGCCGATCACGATCACGTCCCGGGACATGGGATCAGTCCTCGGTTGCGAACGGATCGTCGACGCCGGCGAGCGACGGTTTGGCCGGTCCCGGCCGGCCCGAGAGGCAGCAGTCGGGCGCGCAGCGGTCGTGGCTCGCACCGAGCGAGCCCAACGCCCGCCGCGGCGCGTCGGGCGTGAGGCGCTCCACGATGAGCTCGCGCACCATCGCGACGAACGCCGGGTGCGTGCCCACGGTGGCCGCGCGAGCCATGTTCAAGCCGATGCCGCGCGCGATCACGGCCGCCTCGACGTCGAGGTCGAGCACGACCTCCATGTGATCGCAGACGAAGCCGATCGGCGCCACCACCACCGAGCTCACGCCTTCGGCGCGCGCCTCGCGCAGCGCTGTGCCGATGTCCGGCCCGAGCCAGGGCTCGCGGCCGTACGGCGCGTTGTTGCTCTGATAGACGAGCCGCCAGCGCTGATGCTCGAGCGCGTCGCCCACCAGCCGGCAGCTCGCGGCGAGCTGCGCCTCGTAGCGCGAGTGGCGTGCCATCGACTCGGGCAGGCTGTGCGCCGTGAACAGGATCGGCGCGTTCGCGCGGTCCTCCTGCGGCAGCGTGTCGAGCGCCGCCCGCACGCGATCGGTCATCGCCTCGATGAACCCCGGATGGTTGTAGCCCACGCGGAGCTTGTCGACGCGCGGCGCGTTCGGCACGTCTTGCACCGCGGCGTAGAGGTCCTCGCGATATTTGCGGCAGCCGCTGTACGAGCTGAAGTTGCTAGTGACGTAGGCCAGCGCGCGGCGCACGCCGGCGTGGGCCATCTGCTTCATCGTGTCGCCGAGCAGCGGGTGCCAGTTGCGGTTACCCCAGTAGATCGGCAGCGCCGGGCCGTGCGCGTCGAGCTCGAGCTGCAGCGCCTTGATGAAGGCGCGCGTTTGAGCGTTGATCGGGCTCACGCCGCCGAACGTCTCGTAACGCTTGGCGACGTGCGCCTTCGTCTCGGCGGACACGGGCAGCCCGCGGAACACGTTGTCGAGAAACGGCGCCACGTCGGCCGGCCCCTCAGGCCCGCCGAACGACACCACCAACAACGCGTCGTAATTCACGGGGAAATCAGGGACGGGCTTTGCGCAGCGCGGGTGAAAAATAGGGACAGGTTACTTTTTCGGCGAAACGCGCCGGAGCCCGAACCGCGTCGGCGAAAAAGTAACCTGTCCCTATTTTTCACGGGGTGCTTTGCCAGACGGTTTTGCCGACGAAGAAGGGGCCGAGGCTGTCGAGGTACTGCGAGGTCTGTTCGGTCTTGCGCATCTCCTGCACGATGGCGGACAGCGGATGCAGCTTCGGGCCGAGCAGGCCGATGATGAAGTCGTTGTCGTTCTTGTCGAGGCCGTGGCACGCGAGCCGCACATCGGCCGCGTGGCCACCCGCGCCGTAGCGGTGCGCGAGGGTGCCGTGCTCGGCGAGGATCTTCTTCTGGTGCTCGGGCGGCAGCGCTTGGAATTTCTTGGCGCGCTGCAGCGGATACCAGATCGCCCATTTGCTCGTCGGCTCGGTCAAGCGCCGCAGCGGCCGCTTGAGCAGCGTGTCCTCGAGGTCGGGCTCGTAGCCGATCGAGTACGTGCGGCCGAGCATGTCGAGCTCGCTCTTGTGCACGTAGTCCGCGAACGGCCGGTGACTGAACAGCGAGCGTAGGGTCGTGACGAAATATTCCGGATCCTCGGCCGCGATCATCACGCCGATGCCCTGCGGGTCGTTGGCGTCGACGTAGAGCGCGCCTTGCGCGCCTTCCTCCCGCAGCGCGCTCACCGCCGCGTGCGGGTCGAAGCAGCGGCCGAACGCGGTGAACTTCATGAACAGCCGCCGGTCGAGCGAGATCTCCTGGCCGCCGCGGCGGCCCTTCTCGGCGAGATCGAGCGGCGCGACTTCGGGCGGCGCCCCGGGACGTGTTGCTGTATCGCTCATAGCTTCTCCGAATGCACGACCTCGACGAGCGCCTCGACGCTCTCGAGCGGAGTCTGCGGCAGGATGCCGTGACCCAGGTTGACGATATGCCCTCGCGGCGCCGTCGACGCAAGCAGCTCGCGCGCCGCCGCGCGCGTAGCCGCGGCTCCGGCCGTGAGGATCGCGGGCTCGAGGTTGCCCTGCACCGCGTGCTGCGGATAGCGGCGCTGCAAATCGGCGATGTCCACGCGCCAGTCCACGCCGAGCACCTCGCACGGCAGGCTCGCGTACGCGTCCATCAGGTGCGGCGCGTTTTGCAGGAACAGGATCCGTGGGATCTTCGACCGCCCCAGCGCCTCGAGCAGCGTGGTGAGGTGCGGGCGGATCAGCTTCTCCCAGCTCCCGCGCGACAGGAGCCCGGCCCACGAGTCGAACACCTGGATCGCATCCGCGCCGGCCTTGGCCTGCGCGCGCACGTAGTCGATCTGCAGATTCGTGAGCCGCGCGAGCAGCCGGTCGAGCAGCTTGGGCTCGGCCGCCGCGAACGCGCGCAAGGTCGGAAAGTCCTTCGTGCCCTTGCCCTCGACGAGATACGCGGCGAGCGTCCACGGCGCGCCGCAGAACCCGAGCAGCGCGGTGCCCGCGGGCAGTTCGGCGCGCGTGAGCGTGAGCGCCTGGATCACCTCGGGCGCGATCTCGGCCGGGTCCGGATCGCGGAGCCGCTCGAGCCCGGCGCCGTCGCGGATCGGATTAGCGACCACGGGGCCCGGATCGAAGTCGAACTCCACGCCGAGCGCCGGCATCGGGCTCATGATGTCGGCAAAGACAATCGCCGCATCGAGCGGGAAGCGCTTGAGCGGCATCAGCGTGACCTCCGCCGCGTGCTCGGGATCGCCCGCGAGCTCCTTGAAGCTCACCTTCTCGCGGAACGCCCGGTACTCGGGCAGATAGCGGCCGGCCTGGCGCATGATCCAGAGCGGCCGGCGCGGCACCGCCTCGCGGCGCAGCGCTTGCAGCAGCAGCTTCGGCGAAGCCTGGTTCGTGGCGGCGGCGCTCACTCGGCGCTCCCGCCGTCTTGCGGCTCCGGCGTGAAGCGATAGCCCACGCCGCGCACGGTGTGGAAGTGCGCGGGCACCTCGGGATTGCGCTCGAAGCGCTTGCGCAAGCGCACGATGAAGTTGTCGATCGTGCGCGTGGACGGGAACACCTCGTAGCCCCACACTCGGTCGAGGATCTCCTCGCGCGTCACGATCGTGCCCGCGCGCTCCGACAAGACTTTCAAGATCATCGCCTCCTTGTGCGTGAGCGCGTGCTCGCTGCCGTCCCACGCGCGCGCCTCGTAGGTCTGGAAGTCCACGCGGTTGCCGCCGAACACGAGCGGCGTGCCGCCTGCCTGGTACCAGGAGCTTCTGCGCAGGATCGCGGCGACGCGCAGCAGCAGCTCCTTGAGATGAAACGGCTTGGCGAGATAGTCGTCGCCGCCGGCCTCGAAGCCGCGCACGCGGTCCGCCACGGCGTGCTTCACGGTCAAGAACAGCACCGGCGTCTGCACGCCTTCGCGGCGCATCTGGGCGCAGAGCTCCAGGCCGTCCATGTTCGGCATCATCACGTCGAGCACCACGAGGTCGAAGCGTTGCTCGCGCACGCGCGTGAGACCGTCGCGGCCGTCGTGCGCCACGTCGGCGCGATAGCCCTCGGCCTCGAGGTTCTCGCGGATGCCGGCCGCGAGATGCTCCTCGTCGTCGACGACGAGAATGCGCGGCGCGTCCTTCATCGCGCCACCTCCGGCCAGACGATCGTGATCGTCGCGCCGCGCCCGGGCCCGTCGCTGTGCGCGCTGACGCTGCCGCCGCCGAGCTCCACGAGCCGCTTCACGATGTAGAGCCCCAGGCCCGTGCCCGGCATCGAGCGCCGCAGCTCGTCGCCGAGCCGATGAAACTTCTCGAAGATCATCGCGCCTTCCTCCGGCGGAAACCCGAGGCCGTCGTCGACCACCGCGAGCTCCACGGCGCCGCTCGCGCGGCGGCCGCGCACCGTGATCGCATGCCCGTTGCCGGCAACGCAGGCCTTGAGCGCGTTGTCGAGCAGATTGCGGAGCACGGTGCCGAGCGCCGCCGCGTCCACGGTGAACACGAGATCCTGCGGCACGTCGATCGTCAACGCCACGTTGGAGAGCCGCGCGCGCTCGGCCACCTCCGCTGCGGCGGTCTCGGCGGCGCCGTGCAGCGACGTGGGCGCGGGTGCGAGCCGCTGCCGGCCTTCCTCGAGCCGCGTGGTGTCGAGCAGGTTGTCCACCATCCGCAGCAGACGCTGCACGTCCTCGACGATCCGCCCGCCGAGCCGCTGCGTGTCGCCCTCCTTCGAGCGCAGGACCAGCGTCTCGGACGCGAGCTGGATGCTCGCGAGCGGGCTCTTGAACTCGTGCGACACCGCGGCCAGGAAGTTCTGCTGGCGCCTGCGCAGCTCCGCGTCGTGGCGGATCGTGCGCGTGAGCACCGCCATGCCGCCGAACAGCACCGCGAGGAAGAATCCGCCCTCCCAGAGGAACTGGTTGATGCGCCCGGCGCGTGTGTCGGCGAGCTCCTCGAGCGCGGCGGGACGCACGTCCACGCGTGCGCCGTCCACCGCGAGATGGGGCAGCAGGGCCGCGGCACGCGCCGCGTCGACCGGGTCGAGCGCGGACAGCGCCGCGGCGTCGTTGCGGTACTCCGTGACGAACCGCCGCTCCACCGCGCGCGCCGACTGCACGTGGTCGTACATCCAGTAGCCCACCTGCACCGTGGAGATCAGTAGTAGCACGAGGAAGCCGATCTGCAGCGCCTTGCTCGGGTCACGCTTGAGGGGCATCGTTCGTCACCCGGCGCGCGCGCCTACGCTCCCGCGTCGAGCGCCGCGACCGCGTTGCGGAGCGCGAGCGCGAGGCGATCGATGTCGCGGCGCGTGTGCGCCAGCGACAGGAACGCGATCTCGAACGCCGACGGCGCGAGCGCCACGCCGGCCTGCAGCATGCCGTGGAAGACGTCAGCGTAGGTGCCCGACGCCTTCTCGTCGAGCTCCGCGGCGGAGCGCGGCGCCTGGTCCGTGAGCCAGGCGATCCAGAACATCGATCCCAGCCGGCAGAGCTTGGTTTTCACGGGCGCTTCCTCGAGCGCGCCGGTGACCGCCTGCTCGAGGTACTCGCCGAGCGTCTCGAGCCGTTTCCAACCGTCCTCCTTCTGAAGGATACGCAGCGTGGTGAGCCCCGCGGTCATCGCCACCGGGTTGCCCGACAGCGTGCCCGCCTGGTACACGCCGCCCTCGGGCGACAGCTCGCGCATCACGTCGCGCTTGCCCGCGAACCCGCCCACGGGCATGCCGCCGCCGATCACCTTGCCGAACGTGGCGAGGTCCGGCGTGATGCCGTAGTGCGCCGCCGCGCCGCCCGCGCCGAGCCGGAAGCCCGTGATGACCTCATCGAAGACCAGGAGCGCGCCGTGCTTGGTGCAGAGCGAGCGCAGCGTCTTCAGGAATACCGGCCGCTGGAGCAGCAGGCCGTTGTTCGCGGGGACGGGCTCGATGATCACGGCCGCGATGCGGTTGCCCTCGGCCGCGAAGAGCCGCTCGGCCGCAGCCTCGTCGTCGAGCGGCAGCACGCGCGTGAGCGCGGCGAGCTCGTTGGGCACGCCCTTCGACGACGGCTGGCCGAACGTGGCGAGCCCGGAGCCGGCCGCCACCAGCAGATAGTCCACGTGGCCGTGATAGCAGCCGGCGAACTTCACGACGAGATCGCGGCCGGTGACGCCGCGCGCGAGCCGCACCGCGCTCATCACGGCTTCGGTGCCGGACGACACGAACCGCACCTGCTCGATGCCGGGATACGCCGCCACCACTTCCTCGGCGAGCTCGATCTCCGGAGTGCACGGCGCGCCGTACGACGTGCCGCGGCGGCACGCGGCCTCGACGGCCGCGACGATCTTGGGATGCGCGTGACCCATGATCAGCGGGCCCCACGAGCCCACGAAGTCGAGATACTCGCGGCCGTCGACGTCGACGATGGTGGCCGCCTGCGCGGAGCGAATCACGAGCGGCGTGCCGCCCACGCCGCCGAACGCGCGCACCGGCGAGTTCACGCCGCCCGGCGTGACCTTCTTCGCGCGCTCGAACCACGCGTCGCTCTGCTGGCGCTTGCCCTTGGCGGCCCTGGCGGCTTCGGCGTCCATGCCTCGCTTCGATGGTGTCACAGCCAATGTCCTCTCAATGCGTCGCGCGCGTGATAGGTGATGATCTGGTCCGCGCCGGCGCGCCGGATCGCGAGCAGATTCTCGCGCACCACCGCGGGCTCATCGAGCCAGCCGTTCGCCGCGGCCGCCTTCACGGCCGAATACTCGCCCGACACGTTGTACGCCGACAGCGGCAGCTGCGTGGCCTCGCGCACCGCGCGGATCACGTCGAGATAGGGCAGCGCGGGCTTCACCATGAGCCAGTCGGCGCCTTCCTGCACGTCGAGCAGCGCTTCGCGCACGGCCTCGCGCGGGTTGCGGCAGTCCATCTGGTAGCTGTGCCGGTCGCCGCTCGCCGGGCGCGAGTCGGCGGCCTCGCGGAACGGGCCATAGTAAGCGGAGGCGAACTTCACGGCGTACGACAAGAGTCCGGTGTCCTCGAAGCCGGTGGCGTCGAGCGCGTCGCGGATCGCGGCCACGCGGCCGTCCATCATGTCGGACGGCGCCACCACGTCGGCGCCGGCGCGCGCGTGGCTCAGCGCCATCTCCACGAGCGGCTCGAGCGACTCGTCGTTGACCACGCGGCCGCGCTCGTCGAGCACGCCGCAGTGGCCGTGGTCGGTGTAGGCGCAGAGACACACGTCGGTGATCACAACGAGCGCGTCGCCGAACTCGCGCTTGAGCCGCTCGCACGACTGCTGCACGGCGCCGTTCGCGGCGGCCGCGGCGCGGCCGTCGGGCGTCTTGCCGCCGTGCTCGGGATGACCGAACAAGAGCACCGCGCGGATGCCGAGCTCGAGGTCGGCGCCCGCTTGCTTCACGACGTCCTCGATGCCCATCTGCGCGATGCCCGGCATCGCCGCGATCGGCTGGTTCGCGCGCCGCTCGGGCACCACGAAGTGCGGCATGATCAGGTGCTGCGCGCTCACCGTGGTCTCGGCCACGAGGTTGCGCAGCGTCTTCGTGCGCCGCAGGCGCCGCGGCCGCTCGCGGCCCGGCTTCGTGACGTGTCTGACACCTTGGGTGTCTGACACCGCATTGGTTTCGTGTCTGACACCGAAGGTGTCTGACACCGGGCTGCTCATCTTCTTCATCGGGCGCACTGCATCGCCTCCAGCAATCCTTCCAAGCTCGGCTCGCGCGCCTCGGCCGTCACGGCGAGGCCCTCGGCGCGCGCCGCGGCCGTGGTCGACGGCCCGATCGTGTAGATCGCGGCCGGCGCGTCCACCTGCACCTGATGCACGAAACCGGTCACCGCCGACGGGCTCGCGAGCAGCACATTATCCGCGCCGAGCGACGACAGCGCTCGCTTGCGCGCGGCCGGCTCCGCCGGGATCGTGCGATAGACGTCGAGCCGTGTGCAGCGCGCGTGCGCCGATTCGAGCGCACGCTCGAGCGCGGTGCCCGCGTTCGCGGCCACCGCGAGCACCACGTGCGACGACGACGGCGCCATGCAGAGCGCGCTGCTCGCGCCGAGCTCGCGGGCCGTGGCGTCGAGCTCCGCCTGGAGCGCCGCGGCGAGCAGCGCGCCGAGCTCCGCCCCGGTGCCCGTGCCAACGAGGTCCGCGCGGCCGAAGTGCGCGCGGGCGGCTTGGGCCGTGGCCGCGCCGACGACCGCGACCTTGGTGCGCTGCGGCAGCGCCGGTCGCGGGCCGCCGCGCAGCGACGCGAGCGCTTCCACGCCGCGCCGCGAAGTGAGCACGAGCCAGTCGGCGCCGGCGAGCGCGTCGGCGACCGCCGCGCGCAGCTCTGGGCCGTCGAGCGGCTCGCAGCGGATGCACGGCAGCAGCACCGGCTCGCCGCCGTAGCGCGCGATGCGCTCGGCCCAGTCCGTGCTGTCGTCCTCGCCGCGGGTGATCAGCACCCGGCGGCCGGCGAGCGGTGCGGCGGCCGCCGTCACGGCTCTTCTCCGAGCTCGGCCTCGAGCTGCGACCACGCCGCCGCGCCGAGCGCAACCGGGTCCTTGCCGTGCACGCGCACCGCGCGCACGCGGCCGCCGCGCTCGTGCATCGCGAGCAATTCGTGCATGCCGTGCTCGTCGTGGGCGATCGTGCCCTCTTGAAGACGACAATACGAGCCGAACGCGATGTCGCAGCCGCCCTCGGCGCGCGCGAGCGCCTCGCGCTCGGCGGTCACGGCGAGCCGGCTCGGCGCGTGGTCGAGCGCGCGCAGCGCGTCGAGCATGGCGCGGTCGTCCCGCCGGCACTGCACGGCCAGCGCGCCTTGCGCCGGCGCCGGCACGAACTCCTGCGGGTCGAGCCGCAGCACGGTAATCGCGCTCGCGTCGATGCGCGTCTGCGCGCGCAGGCGCTCGAGCCCGGCGGCCGCGAGCAGGATCGCGTCGAACTCGCCTTCCTCGAGCTTGCGCAGCCGCGTAGGCACGTTGCCGCGCAGCGGCTGCACGTCGAGATCGGAACGGAAGTGCCTGAGCCAGACTCGACGGCGCGCCGACGCAGTGCCCACGCGGGCGCCGGCGGCGAGCGGCAGCAGCCCCGCCTCGCGGCCGATGAGCGCGGAGTTGCGCACGAGCAGGAGGTCGGCCGGATCGACGCGCGCGGGCACGGCGCCGATCGTGAGCTCGGGCGGCGATTGAGTCGGCAGATCCTTGAAGGAGTGCACGGCGAGCTCCACGCGCTTCTCGACGAGCGCCTGCTCGATCTCGCGCACGAACACGCCTTGCGGGCCGATCGCGCTGAACGGCGCCGCCTGCTCGCGGTCGCCGGCGGTCTTGATGATCGTGAGTTCGACGGCGAAGCCGAGCTGCGTAAGGCGCGCGGCCACCGTGCCCGACTGTGTGCGCGCGAGCTCTGAGCCGCGCGTGCCGAGGCGTAGGGTCTTGCGCGCGCTCATCCGCGCGCCTCGCCGCGAGCGGCCGCGGGCGTGCTGGCGTTGCCGTCGTTGTCGGACGCGGCCTCACGGCCATTCTCGGCGCGTGCCGGCGCGGCGGCGCGACGCAGCGCCTCGCTCAGCTCGGTGGCGAGCTCGGGCTCGAGCCCGCCCAGGAACGCGTCGATGGAGCCGTCGGGGCCGTCGTGCAAGAGGCCGCGCAGGCCGAGACACGGGATGTGCGCGAAGCGGCGCGCGAGCACCTCGGTCCACGTCTCGATCGCCGCTCGCTCCTCGTCGCCGAGCGACTTGAGCTCCTTCTTGAGGAGCCGCTGCACGCCTTCCTGCGCCGTGCGCCGATAGCGCCGCTGCAGCGCGCCGAACAGCGGGCCGTAGTAGCGCTCGGTGAACCGGTCCTGCAGCTGGTCGAGCGCGTCGTCCACCTGCTCGCGCGCGGGACCCGCCTCGAGCAGGCGGGTGGCGCGCGTCTCTTCCGCGCGGCGGTTGATCTCGTCCATGCCGATGCGCGGAATGCCGAGCTTGGCGCACGCCGCCGGCTCCACGTCGGGGGGCACGGCCATGTCCACCACGAGCGGCGGCTCGCCCGACGGTGTTTTCGCGGCGATCCGCTCGAGCGCCGCTTCGGCGAGCACGGCTTGGTCCGCGCCGGTGGCGGTCAACAGCGCTTCGACGGCCGCGGGCTCGCGGCGAAACGCGTCGAGCGACTGGTGCTGCGCGCCGAAGCGCGCGGCGAGCTCGGCGGCCTTGTCCACGCTGCGATTGACGACGGTGAAGTCGAGACCGGCCTGAGCGAGCGACAGCGCCGCCCGCTCGGTCATCGGCGACACGCCCACGAGCGCCACGCGGCCGGGCGTGCGCGCGATGCGCGCGCGCAGCTCCGCCACGGCGATCTCGGCGAGCGATACGCGTCCCTCGCCGAGCTTGGTCTCGCCGCGCACGCGCGCCGCGATCCTGAGCGCCTCTTCGAATACCAGACCCAGGCTCGGGCCGCAGAGCCCGAGCTCGAGCGCGCGCTCTTGCGCGGCGCGCACCTGGCCCACGATCTCGGTCTCGCCCACGCAGGCCGAGTCCAGCCCGGCCGCGATCAGGAACAGGTGCTCGGCCGCGCCTTCGCCTTGCCACGCGCGCAGCCGGCGCTCGGCTTCGCCGTTCGCGGCCGCGCGGCCGGTGAGGAACGCGAACGCCTCGCGCCGCAAGTCGAGCCCCGGCGTTTGCGCGCTGCGCGCGAAGATGAGCTCCACGCGATTGCACGTCGCGAGATAGGCGAGCTCCGGCAGCGCGAGCCTGAGCGCGAGCTCGC
>DASUFK010000018.1:0-5060 GCA_036274615.1 Gammaproteobacteria bacterium
TTTCCGGCGATCGAGAAGTTCGACGAGATTCCGCAGCCGAAGAGCACGCCGGCCACGGCGTTTCTGTCGGTGATGGAGGGCTGCAGCAAGGCGTGCTCGTACTGCATCGTGCCCACCACGCGCGGCAAGGAGATCAGCCGGTCGTTCGCCGACGTGATGGCGGAGGCGCGGCGATTGGCGGCGCTCGGTGCGGCCGAGATCACGCTGCTCGGCCAGAACGTGAACGCGTACAAGGGCGCCACGAGCGGACGGGCAAAGGCCGATCTCGCCACGCTGATCCGCGAGATCGCCACGATCGACGGCGTGGAGCGCATCCGCTTCACCACCTCGCACCCGGCACAGTTCAACGACGCGCTCGTCGAGGCCTACGCCGACGTCGACAAGCTCGCGAGCTACTTGCACTTGCCGGTGCAGAGCGGCTCGGATCGCGTGCTCAAGCTCATGAAGCGCGGCTACACCGCTGCCAAGTACGTCGCGAAGATCGAGAAGCTCAAGCGGGCGCGCCCGGGTATCTCGATCGCCACCGACTTCATCGTGGGCTATCCGGGCGAGACGGAGCAGGACTTCGAAGAGACGCTCGAGCTCACCCGCACCGTCGGCTTCGACCAATCCTTCAGCTTCATCTACAGCCCGCGGCCCGGCACGCCCGCCGCGGAGCTCGAGGATCTGCCGTACGAGATCAAGCAGAAACGCCTGGAGCGCCTGCAGGCGCTGCTCAACGAGCAGGCCGCTGCGATCAGCGCGAGCATGGTGGGGTCGGTGCAGCGCATCCTGGTGGAGAAGACTTCGGTGAAGAGCGCGCGCGAGCTCGCCGGCAAGACCGAGAACAACCGCTGGGTCAATTTCGCGGGGGATCCGCGGCTCGTCGGCCGGTTCGTCGACGTGGTGATCACCGAGCCCATGCGCAATTCGTTGAGGGGTCGCCTCGTTGCCGGCGCGACAGAGAAGTCCGTTGCCTGACGTCGCGCACGGGGCGGAGACCGGGTCGCTCGTCCTTCAGCCGGACGATTCGCGGCGGCTGGCGTCGCTCGCCGGGCAGTTCGACGAGCACCTGCGCCAGATCGAGCGGGCGCTCGGCGTCGTGATCAAGAATCGCGGCAACCGCTTCGAGCTCGAAGGTTCCGACGCGGCCGTCGAGCGCGGCCGCCGCGTCCTCGAGGACTTGTACGAGCTCACCGCGGAAGAGGACGTGGACTCCGAGCGCGTGCACATCGCCATCGCGGAGCATCAACGCGCGGACGCGGGCGACGCCAAGGACGGGCTCACGATACACACACGCCGGCGCAGCGTGCGCGCGCGCGGCCCGAATCAGATCGCGTACACGCGCGCGATGCGCGAGCGCGACCTCACGTTCGGCATCGGCCCGGCGGGCACCGGCAAGACCTTCCTTGCGGTGGCCGCGGCCGTGGAAGCGCTGAGCACCGACGCCGTGCGCCGCATCGTGCTCGTGCGTCCCGCCGTGGAAGCCGGCGAGCGCCTGGGCTTCCTGCCGGGCGACATGACGCAGAAGATCGATCCGTATCTCAGGCCCATGTACGACGCGCTCTACGAGATGATGGGCTTCGACCGGGTGGGGCGGCTCATCGAGCGGCACGTCATCGAGATCGCGCCGCTCGCGTTCATGCGCGGCCGCACGCTCAACGAGTCGTTCGTGATTCTCGACGAGGCGCAGAACACCACGCCCGAGCAGATGAAGATGTTCTTGACGCGCATCGGCTTCGGCTCGCGTGCCGTGGTCACCGGCGACATCACGCAAACCGACCTGCCGCGCGGCAAGGAGTCGGGCTTGAAGCACGCGGGCCGCGTGCTGCGCGACGTGGACGCGATCGCGTTCGTGCACTTCACCGCCGAGGACGTGGTGCGTCATCCGCTCGTGCAGAAGATCGTGTCCGCTTACGCGCGGCACGAAACGCAAGAGGAAGACGCGCGCCGCGAGCGAAGCGACAATGACCGCGACCGCCGGGAGAACGAGTGAGCGACGCCAGTCTTGCAGTCGAAGTTCAGGACGCCTCCGGCGGCGCCCGCATGCCGCCCGCGGACAAGCTCCGCGAATGGGCGAAGCTCGCGCTCGGAGCCGAGGCTCGCGGCGAGCTCACCATCCGCATCGTCTCGAAGCGCGAGAGCGCCGAGCTCAACGCACGCTACCGCGGCAAGCGCGGGCCCACCAACGTGCTCGCGTTCTTGGCCGACGCGCCGCAAGCGTCGAAGGTCGAAGTGAAGGACGCGCCGCCGAGCGCGCCGGCGGACGCCGCGCCAAACGCCTCGCCGGACGCAGTGGCGAGCACGCCACCGGACGCAGCACAGACCGCGCCGTCGGGCGCACCGCAGAACGAGCTGTTGCCGCTCGGCGACCTCGTGATCTGTGCGCCGGTGCTCGCGCGCGAGGCGTCCGAGCAAGGCAAGCCGCTCGAGGCGCACTGGGCGCACATCGTCATACACGGCACGCTGCATCTGCAGGGCTACGATCACGAGACGGCCGAGCAGGCCGCGATCATGGAAGGCCGCGAGCGGGAGCTGCTCGCCGGCCTGGGTTTCCGCGACCCCTACGCCGCCTGAAAAATCGGGACATGTTACTTTTTCGCCCGCATGGCGGTGAGGGCGGTGGACTGCCGGGGCGAAAAAGTAACATGTCCCTATTTTTCAGAACGTAGCGATCAGTTTCGTGCTTGCAAGCATCTCCACCCGATTGCAAGATAAGATCCACTCCGATGCCCGACGAAATTCCCTCCAGTAGCGACACCGGCGTTTCCGGCTGGTTTGCGAGGCTTTTCCAAGGCCGCGCCGAAGAGGTCAAAACCAAGCAAGATCTCGCCGCGTTTCTCGCCGAGTTTCGTGATCGCGGCGTGCTCGCACCCGACGAGCTCGCGATGCTGCAAGGCGTGCTCGAAGTGTCGAGCACGCAAGTGCGCGACATCATGGTGCCGCGCAGCCACATGGTGGTAGTGGCGAAGGACGAGGAGCCGGAGAAGCTGCTCAAGACCATCATCGACTCGAATCACTCGCGCTTCCCGGTGATCGGCGACGACCGCGACGAGGTCGTCGGCATCGTGCTCGCGAAGGACGTGCTCAAGCAGTTCGTCGAGAGCCGCGAGCAATTCGACATCGAGCCGCTGCTGCGTCCCGTGGTGTTCATCCCGGAGAGCAAGCGCTTGAACACGCTGCTCACTGAATTTCGCGAGGGCCGCAATCACATGGCCATCGTCGTCGACGAATACGGCGGCGTGTCGGGCCTTGCGACGATCGAGGACGTGCTCGAGCAGATCGTCGGCGAGATCGACGACGAGCACGATCCGGAAGAAGCCGAGTCGATCACGCCGCAGGACGGCGGCCGCTATCTCGTGCTCGCGCTCACCCGCATCGACGACTTCAATCAGTTCTTCAGCACCGACTTCAGCGACGAAGAGTACGACACCGTCGGCGGTCTCGTGATGCACGAGCTCGGCCGCTTGCCGCGCCGCGGCGAGCAGCTCGACTTCGGCGGCTACCGCTTCAAGGTGCTGCGCGGCGACCGCCGGCGCCTGCAGTCGCTCGAAGTTACGCGCCTGGCGCCGGCCGGGGCCGAGTAACCCGCGAGCGCCGTGCCCCCCCAAGTCGCGAGGGCCCTGCCGTATCTCGTGAGCGGAGCCGCGGGCGCGGGGCTCGTGCTCGCGTTCGCCCCGTTCGAGCTCTTCTGGTTGGCGCCGCCGGCATTCGCGGTGCTGTTCTACGTGCTGCGCGACGCCCGGCCGCGCGAGGCGTTCCTCACGGGGTTGAGCTTCGGGCTCGGCTGTTTCGGCGCCGGAACGTATTGGACCTACATCGCGATCCACGACTTCGGCGGCGCGCCGATCGTGCTCGCGGTGGTCGTGTCGTTCGCGCTGATGCTCGTGCTGTCGTTGTTCGTGGCGCTCGCGTGCTTCGCGGCCGCGCGCTTCTTCGAAACCAACGGCGCACGCGCGTGGCTCGTCACGCTGCCCGCGCTCTGGGTGCTCGCCGAGTGGTTGCGCGGCTGGGCGTTCACGGGCTTCGGCTGGCTCGCGGCCGGGTACAGCCAGACGAATTCCTGGCTCATGGGGTACGCGCCCGTGCTCGGGCTCTACGGCGCGAGCTTCGCCGTGGTCGCGTGCGGCGGCGCGCTGCTCGTGCTCGCGCTCGGCACCCTGCGCGAGCGCGTGGCGGCGGTGGCGGTGCTCGCGGCCGCCGCGGCCGGCGGCTTCGCGTCGACGCGTCACGAGTGGACCGAGCCGAAGGAGCGGCCGGTGACGGCCGCGCTCGTGCAGGGCGCCGTTTCGCAAGACACGAAGTGGCGGCCCGAGATGCTGCCCGGTATTCGCGATCTTTACAGCGGCCTCACCGAGCCGCTGGCGGGCACGGATCTCATCGTGTGGCCCGAAGCCGCGATCCCGGATCTCGCGGAGAACAACAAGCGCTACTTGGCTTCGCTGCAGCTCTGGTCGGAGCAGCACGGCACGTCGCTCCTGCTCGGCATCCTGCAGCTGCCGCAGGCGCCGAAGTCGGAGAACGAGACGTTCGAGAACGTGCTCGTCGCGCTCACGCAGTCGCGCGCAACCTACGTCAAGCGCCATCTCGTACCGTTCGGCGAGTACTACCCGGTGCCGGGCTTCGTGCGCAATTGGCTCCAGCTGCTGAACCTCCCGTACACCGACGGCGTACCCGGCGACGCAAAGCAGCCGCCGCTCGACGCGGCCGGCGAGCGGCTGGCGGTGACGATCTGCTACGACGACGTGTTCGGCGCGGAGCAGCTGCACTACCTGCCCGACGCCACGTTGCTCGTGAACGTGAGCAACGACGCGTGGTTCGGCAACTCGATCGCGCCGCACCAGCACCTGCAGATCGCGCAGATGCGCGCGGCCGAGGCGGGCCGCTACCTGCTGCGCGCCACGAACACGGGCGTGACCGCCGTGGTCGATCCTCGCGGGCAAGTGGTCGACACCATGCCGCAGTTCGAAGCGGGCGTGCTCAAGGCCACGGTGCGCGGCTACACGGGCGCGACGCCGTACGCGCGCTGGGGCAACTATCCGGTGATCGTCGCGGCGGTGCTGCTCCTCGCCGTGCAATGG
>DASUFK010000019.1:0-21752 GCA_036274615.1 Gammaproteobacteria bacterium
GTGATCTTCGTGCCCACGTCGCCGAACGGCTCGAATTGCGCGATCTGGCCCACCCACTCGCCCTTGCCGCGGAACACGTAGTACTCGAGCGCGTCGGTCTCGTCGAAGCCGAGCCGCACGCCCACTTGCTCCGCGCGGTTCGCGTTCAGCACGTAGAGCGTCATCGTGCCCGAGAACTCGCACTCCACGCGCGAGTAGATGTAGAGCTCGTCGTCGATCTTGATGTAGTCGGTGGGGCCGCAGAACGACAGCTCGCCGCCGAAGCGCGTGAGCTCCACGAAGTTCGAGTAGAGCACCGTGGGGTAGTACTCGATCGTCTCGATGCCGGTGTCCTGCGTCCAGTGGAAGCCCTTGCCTTCGATGCGGTTGGTGATGCCGTGCCGCTCCTTGGGCGCCTCCTTGCCGGTTTGCTCCACGTAGCCGTAGTAGATCTGGCGCTGCACCTCGCGCTTGTCGTCGTAACCGCTGAACCAGATCTCGAAGACCGTCGCGAGCTGGGTGGCCTCGTCGACCACCACGTGATAGCCGCGTTGCGTGCCTGGAATGAGGTGCGAGAATACGGTGACGTGATCGAGCGTTTGCGCGCCGTAGCCGGCCGCCACCGTCTTGCCGCCGTTCTCCGCGAGCGCCAGGCGGTTGTTGCCGTTGAAGCGGTACACGAGGGTAGGGCCATCGTCGGTCTTGATCGTGAGCGACTTGCCGGAGAGCGCGTCGGACGGCGGCGACGCGCTCGCGGGGCCGCGGTTCGCCGCGAGCTTGGCCGCGATCTGCTCTTCCGTGAGCTTCGTGTATCTGATGCGGTGCATCTGCTCGCGCGGATACTTCGTGCTCGTCATCGCATCCCCCGGAAATAGGGACAGGTTACTTTTCGCTGCGCGCCTTCAGGAGACGCGTCTCGAGCTCAGCGCTGCGGCTTGCGCACGATGAACATGAACTGATCCACGTCGCGCGCCAGCACCGGGTCGTCGACCGAGCGCGTGTGGTCATCGGCGGTGGTGCGCAGGATGTCCGGCTCGGAGACGATTTCGAAGCCCGTCTGCTGGATCCATGCCTTCACGTCCGACGGCAGCATCCGGTGGAGCCGCGAGTTGTCGATCGTGGCGAGGCCCACGTGATCGATGATCGCCGCCTGGCCGCCCGGCTTCAGCACGCCGAAGATGTCCTTGAGATAGGGCAGCGCGCGCTCGGCGTTCATGTGATGCATGTTGAGCGCGGTGATCGCGCGGTCGATGCTGTTCGCCGGGATCTCGTTGACGTTGCCGAAGAACGCCTCGGTGTTGCCGAGCGACGCCGCGAGGTCCTTCTGGGCCTTGCCGTCGTTCTGCTGCAGCGCTCTGGCGCCGAACTGCGCGGTGACCTTGCCGCTCGGGCCCACGGCGGCCGACAGCACGCGCGTGAACCAGCCGCCGCCGGCGCCCACGTCGAGCACCTTCATGCCGGCGTCCACGCCGAGCAGCTGCATGACCTGGTACGGGCGGCGCGCGCCGTCGCGCACGCGGTCTTCCTGCGGCCGCGAGTCGGCCGTGAGCTTTTGCACGAAGTCGGGCGCGGGCGCCGCGAACGCGGTGGAACCGAAACCCAAGGCGCAGGCGATGAGAGCGGCTTTGGCCGTATGTGTCGTCACGAGTAACCCCCGGTCACTGATACATGGAAAGCCCGAGTATAGCCGCGCGCCGCAGCGAAGCCACGTCGCCGGCGGGGCCAGAAGCCGCGAGGGCGCCCGTCAGTGCTCGTGAATCGCGAGCGGGATGCCCGTGAGGCCCATGTGCCGGTCCGTTGACCAGCAGGTGCTCACACGGTGGGTTTCCATGACGTGCAATCCCACGGCGTCGGCCAACGTGAGTGGTTGGTCGCTGAAACGCTGGAGGAGGGCGACCGCGGCCTTTTGGTCGGTTGGTCCGACGCCGCGCACCCTGAGCGGACGCATGGCTTGAACCATCGCCAAGAACTGCAATGCGCGGGTCGGGTCGAAGCGCCGGAGAAACCAACCGTGACCTTCAGCGACGACGAGCGTCGTGGTCACGAGCCGCGGGGGGTGCGCAAAGAGGCGGCGAAACAATGCGTGATGCGAATCGGAAGCGTCGGCGAACGCGATGAGGGCGGCCGTATCGACGTATACGTCAGTCTTTGCGGCCATAGACGACATCGTCGACCGTTTGACTGGCCCTCGAATCGCCGGAGCTCACCATTCCCGCGTAGCGCATCCAGGCCGGACCCGCTTCCGGCGGCACGATGTTCCGCAGAGACCGACGCAAAAGCTCGGCCAGCGAGATCCCAAGCCGCTCGGCTTCCCGCTTTGCTGCTTCGTACTCGCGCTCGGACAGACTGATCTGCGTGCGAATCATGGTGATAACAAATCCTGGTATGTTGTTATCATAACCGGCGCGAGCGGGGCCTGCCACTCACAAATCTGGGATGAACCGCACGGTTTCGTGCGCAGGCCGGACGAGGCGGCGCGGATCGCCGGTTGCACGCTTCCCGATCGCCATAGGCCGGCTACAATGCGCCGCAACAGGGGAGGAGTTCCATGCGCAACTTGATCGTTATTCTCGTGGCTCTCGTTCCGTCGCTGCCGGTATTCGCGCAGCAGTCGGCACCACCATCCGCGGCGGCTTCGCGGACGATGGTATCGGCCTCGGAGGTGCAGGCCATGATCGCGAAGGCCAAGTCCGACCGGAAGGACAACCAGCCGCTCGTCGCTCAGTCGCTGATCCAGCTCGCGCCGTACAACGTGAGCCTCGAGTACCGTGCGTCGGTGGGCAACGCCGCCGTGCACGAGACCGAGGCGGAGCTCTTCTACGTGGTGGACGGCTCGGCCACGCTCGTCACCGGCGGCAAGCTCACGGGCGAGACCCGCACCAACGCGGAGAACTTGAGCGGCAACGGCATCGAGGGCGGCCAGTCGCGCAAAGTCGCGAAGGGCGACTTCGTGATCGTGCCCGAGAAGACGCCGCACTGGTTCAGCGCGATCGACGGCACCGTGGTGCTGATGTCGCTGCACCTGCCGCACAAGGCCGCGCAGTAGCAGCGATCACGCTCGTTCGCGCGTCACGGCCGCTCCGCTCGCGTCCGCCCGAGCGGCGCGCGCTTTGTCAGGTAGTTGACTGACCCGCGGCGAGACGGAGCCTATAACCGTCCCTGCGGGCGGCTTGCCCGCTTTCGGGGTGCTCCAACGTGCGCATGCTGGTAGACCGTTTCGTGTCCGATGCGGACACGACGCTCAGCAAGATCGTCGTGGACGGCTCGTTCGCCTGCTTCGGGCTCGAGGACGAATTTCGGGAGAAGAAGGTCGCCAAGGAGACGAGGATCCCCGCCGGCCGCTACTCGATCGAGCTGCAGACCGAGGGAACGCTGCACCAGAAATACAGCCAGCGGTTCGCCGACATCCATCGTGGCATGCTGCATCTGCTGGACGTGCCGAACTTCACGGGAATCATGATTCACGTGGGCAACACCGACAAGGACACGGAAGGATGTCTCCTGGTCGGCTCTGAGGCCGTTACCGAGCCCGGCCGAATGTCCGTGACGCAGAGCGTGGCCGCCTATCGACGGCTGTATCAGATCGTCGTCGACGCCGCGGCGGCGGGCGATCTGACCATCGAAATACTGGACAACGACCGGCCGCTCGCGATGCCGCAACCGACGCGCGGACGGCCTCGGGCACCGCTCACGCCCCCGGCGGGAGCAAAGCGAGCGCGCTCTCGCAAGTCCACGCCGACGCCTGTTGCGCCCGCACCCGCCGCCGGTCGAGCCGTGCGGCGTCGAGCGCGGCCGCAGCAAAAACGCCGCGGCTGAGGCGGGCGGCTCGATCCGCCGGGGGCCCGGTCACTCGGCGCGCAGCGCGACGAGCGGGTCGACCTTGGTGGCGCGCCGCGCCGCCACGTAGCTCGCGCCGGCGGCCACGAGCGCGAGCAGCGCCGCTACGGCGGCGAACGTGAACACGTCGTTGGCGGGCACGCCGAACAAGAAGCCCGACAAGAACCGCGTGAGCGCGTACGAGCCGCTCACGCCGAGCAGCAAACCGCCCGCCGTCAACGCGAGCCCGCGCGCGAGCTCGAGATTGCGCACGGCGCCGGGCTGCGCGCCGAGGGCCATGCGGATCCCGAATTCCTTGGTGCGCTGCGCCACGGAGTAGGCGATCACGCCGTACACGCCCACGGCCGCGAGCGCGAGCGACACGACGGCGAACAACGTGAGCACGAGCGCGAGGAATCGCGGCCGCGACTGCGATGCCGCCACGACGGCGTCGAGCGTGCGGACCTGCGCGATCGGCAGATTCGGGTCGGCCTCGCGGATCGCGCGGCGCACGCTTGCCATCACGGCCTCGGGCTCGCTTGTCGAGCGCACCGCGATGAACGGCGCGCGCAGGAGCCCCGTGCCGGCCGGCGCTTGCGCGTGCGGCAGATAGACGGCGGTGCCGGTCGGTTTGTCGACGCCGTTGTTCTTCACATCGGCAACCACGCCCACGATCGTGTGCGGTGTCGGATCGATCGTCGCGATGATCTGTCTGCCGAGCGGGCTCTCGTTGCCCCAGATCGCCCGTGCCGTCGTCTCGTTGACGATCGCGGTCTTCTCGCCGGAGGCGTCGTCGCGCGCGTCGAAGAAGCGCCCCGCGATCAGCGCGATCTTGAACGTGTCGAGATAGTGCGTGTCGACGAGCTGGTAGTAGTCGATGACGGGAAAGTTGCCGGCGCCGAGCCGGATGCCGCCGCCGCGCGCCGGATCGTAGCCCGGCACCGGCGTGCTCCACCCGTAGCCGTCGGTGACGGGCGGAAGCGCAGACGCCAAGGTTGCGCTCTCGACGCCAGGCAAGGACGCGAGCCGCTCGTGCACGCGCGTCCAGAATGCGCGCGCGCCTTCGCCGGCGTAACCCGTCTCGCGCAGCGCCACCGACATCGTGACCACGCCGTCCGCGTCGAAGCCGCCGTCGACGCGCTGGAGGTTCCAGAAGGTGCGCAGCATCAGGCCCGTGCCGGTGAGCAACACGAGCGCGAGCGCGAGCTGCGCCACGATCAGGGCCTGGCGGAGGCGTTGCGGGCCTCGCGCGTGGGTGGTGGCCGCGGCCGCCGAGCGGATCGCGCCGTTCAAGTTGCGCGAGGCAACGTGCCGGAGCGGCGCGAGCGCGAACAGCAGGCCGGTGACGACGCTCGTGGCCGCGGCGAACAGCAGCACCGGCCCGTCCATGCGCGCATCGAGCGCCTGCGGGATACCGACGGCGCCTGCGGCGGCGATCAGGCGCAGCGAGGCGCTCGCCACCAGTACGCCCGCGGCCGTGCCGAGCAACGACAGCACCATGCCCTCGATCGTGAACTGGGCCGCGAGCCGCGGCAGCGCCGCGCCGAGCGCGCTGCGCGTGGCGATCTCGCGCCGGCGCGCTTCGGCTCGCGACAGCAGCAGGTTGGCCACGGTCACGCAGGCAATCAGCAGCAGGAAGAAGACGGCGCCGAACAGCACTCTGAGCGCGGGACGCACGGCTGACGACACTTCCTCGGTCAACGTGTAGGCCACGAGCGCGTGACCCTCGGGATCCCAGCTATGCCCGACACCCGCCGCGCCGCGCTGCGCGACGAACGTCTCGAGCTCGGCTCGTGCGGTGCTCAACGCCACGCCGGGCGCGAGCCTGCCGAGCAGGAACACGCTGTGATCGTTGACGGGCAGCGAGGGGTCGATCTGCAGCGGCGCCCAGACGTCCGTCACGTCGGCCTCGCCCGGCGGAAACGCGAAGCCTTCAGGCATCACTCCGATCACGGTACGCGTCTCGCCGTTCAAGACCACGTCGCGGCCGAGCACCGAGCGGTCGCCGCCGAACGCGGTTTGCCACAAGCGGTGCGAGAGCACGGCGACGGCCGGCGCGCCCGGTTGGTCGTCCGGCGGCCCGACGATCCGGCCGAGCTCGGCGCGTGCCCCGAGAGCCGCGAGCAGCCCGCCCGTGAGCCGCGTGACGGTGGTGCGCGTCGGCTCGCCGCCGCCCGAGAAGTTCATGCTGCCGGTTTGCCACGCGTCGAGCGATTGCCACGAGCGCAGCGCGGCGCGCAGCTGCGCGTACTCGGTGGTGGCCGTGCGGAAGCGCCGCAGGCTCGGAACGTTCGGGGCTTCCACGTAGAGACGCACCAGGCGCTCGGGGTCCGCGTACGGCAGGGGGCGCAAGAGGGCCGCGTTGACCACGCTGAAGATCGCGACCGTGGCGCCTATTCCGAGCGCGAGCGTGAGCACCGTGACCAACGCGAAGGCGGGCGAATAGCGGAGCGCGCGCAGCGCGTACTTCAGATCGGCAAACATTCAGCAGTCTCCGGGCTCACGAACGCTCCGCAGGCAGAGCACGTCTCGTGCCAGCGGGCGTGACGGCCCGGCCGCGCGCTATTGCTCGGGTTCCGCGCCTTTCGGGATCGTTGGATCAGGGCGCAGACCACGTCACCTGTCGCGTTTCCGGGATGGGCGTGGCGGCTACGGGACCCCGGCGACTAGGGCAGCGGCGCCAGAGGCTCCTGCGGTAGCGGCGGGAACGGCGAGCAGCCCTTCTGCCCGTCCGTGCAGAACGGCGGCAGCGCGGCGAGGTCGAGCGGCTCGCCGAGGTAAACGTGGCGCACGACCTGGCGGTCGTAGGCGAGCGCGGGCTTGGCTGCCCCGATGTCCGCCCCGATCGCGAGCACCTCGCTCCGGCCGTAGTAGTTCATGACCGTGTCCACGCCGCCCCGCGCAAAGTTGTGCCGGAGTCCGAGCGCATGGCCGATCTCGTGCGCCACGATGTAGCGCAGGTGATCGTTCTGTTCGCGGAGGTCGCCGTCCATCATCGTCTCTTCGAGCACGAACACGTGCGCGTGCAGGATTTGCCCCGTCCTGGGATCGCTCTGGATGTACGACGTCGACGAGTAGTCGCTCGACTCGACCCATTGGATCACGTTGTACGCCGCGTTCGGCGCCTCCACGCCGGGCGGCGCGTCGATCGTCTCGAGCAGCGGCACTCCGAGGGCCCTGTTCCAGTAGAGCACGCCGTCGCGCACCGCTTCGCGATAGGGCGGCGGTATCGTGGCCGACAGCGCGAACACGATCGGCGTGCTCGCGCCGAACTTCATCGCGAAGAGCACGGTTCCGTCCGCGCCCTCGCGCGGATACGTCTCGTAGAAGCCGAAGTGCTCGAGCCCCGCCATCTCGAACGGGCGGAACGCGGGATCGGGGCGGTAGCGGCTCAGGTAGTAGTGAACGACGAGCCGTTCGCCGTCCCGTCTACGCGCCTCTTGATCGAAGACGAGCAAGTCTCCCTTGCAGGCCACCGACAGCACTTTTCGGTCCAAGAGCTCGAAGGCTCGGCGGTCGCGCTTGTCGACTCGTCCGTAGTAGTCCTCGCCCGTGCGGTCCTCCTCGAGGTAGATCTTGTCGAGCCCCGCGTTGAGATCGACCTCGAGGTCGTGCTCCGTCTCGGCTCGGATCGGGATCGGGCCAAAGATCTGTCTCGGCTCGGCGGCGGCGGAGTCGTCGAGCATGACGAGCGCGCTGCCGCGGCGCTCGAAGGTCACGATGCGGCTGCGGCTCGTCTTGAAGCTCTGCAGGCCGTTCTCGTCCTCGGAGTAATTGATTTGCAGAAGAAAGCGTTCGTCGAGGTGCTCTTTGCTCAAGCGAGCGGGTTCGGCCGCCGCGGTGCGACAGAGAAAGAGACTGCCGAGGAGCAGCGCGAATGCGAATGGGCGGAGTAACTGCATGGGTCCTTGCCGGGAAACTCGCGCAGCGCTCCGTGCCCGCGCTCGAGCTCAGGACATCATAGAGAACGCTGCGCGCGCGGATAAGGGGTAGAGGCGGCGCGCCCTTTACGAGCGCGGGCGGCCGTCGATGCGCGCCCGGAAGCGTTTCTCGAAGCGCGCCTCGAACACCTCGGGCCGAACGTCGATCGCGTCGCGAATCCGCCCGCGGCCGGCCTCCTTGCGGAGCCGCGCGGGCAGCGCGGGCAGGAACCAGCCGAGGCCGCCGCGCGTCGCCTGGTGAATGCCCGCGAGCGCGCGGAGACATCCCTCCTGGCGCGGCGACGACAGATGCAGCTCGATCAGGGCGGCGATCACGTCGGCGCGCTCGGCGTCGTCGAGGAGCGCGGTGCGCGCGATCGTCGCGCCCCAGCCGTCGAACCACGGCCCGAGCGGCAGCAGCAGCTCGCGGCTGCGGCGCAGCGCGCGCGGCTTGCGCAACGCGAGGAAGCGGTGGTTCTCGTGCGCCATGAGCTCCTTGTTGAGCACGCCGGCCAGCACGAAGGCTGCGCTCCGCCTCGTCCCATCCGCGTGGCCGAGGCGCGAGAACCGCTCCTTGAGCGGGTGGCCCGCGAGGGCCTTCGGCCAGGCGTCGACCACGCGCGACAAGTCGCCCAGGTTGTGGGCCACGATCGTGGCGAGCGCGAGCGTCGTGCGCGCCGGCGCGCGGCTCGCGACCGCCTCGGCGAACAGGCGATCCTCGCGGTCGAGCTCGGCGTCGATGTGCGCGGCGAGGCCCCGCGCCTCGTCGTCGAGACCGAGCAGCAACGCGCGGCCGAGCGCGCCCGAGCGCACGGAGAACCATTCGCCGTCGTGCCCCGACAGGCCTTGGACCACGCGCTCGGACACGAGCGTGGCGTCGCGCGCGGCGGCCTCGTCGATGCAGGCGCGCGCGGCCGCGAACACCGCCGCATCGTCGATCGCCACCCACATGTGATGGCGGATGTGCGCGTCCACGTCGGTCGGCACGTAGGTGGCGACGGTGGAATAGTGGGCGGCGAGGCGCAGCCGGAGCGTGCGCACGATCTCGAGCGGCTCGCCGTCCGCCTCGTCGGTGACCTCGTCGAAGATCGCCGTGAGCGGCGCCGCCGGGGGCGCCGACCAGAGCCACGAGGCGGTGTTGCGCACCTGCTCGACGAGGACGGAGTTGGCGATCCCGGCTTTCACGCGGCCGACATGATAACGGACGCGCGCGCCGCGATCCGAGCCGGGCGCTATTCGGCCGCCAACGCCTCCGCGGGATCGACCGTGGACGCGCGGCGGGCCGGCAGGTAGCTCGCGAGCGCCGCCACGAGCGTCAATCCGGCCACGACCGCGCCATAAGTTGCAGCGTCGAACGGCTGCACGTCGTAGAGCAGCGACGCGATGAGCCGCGTCACGCCGATGGCCGCCGCCGCGCCGATCGCGATGCCCACGCCCGCAAGCGCCACGCCGTAACGCACGAATCGCCGGCGCACGCCGCGTTGGTCGCCGCCGAGCGCCAAACGAATCGCGATCTCGCGCCGGCGCAGCGAAACCGTGTACGACAACACGCCGTAGAGACCCACGACACCGAGCGCGAGCGACGCGGCTGCCGCGACCACGAGGCTCAAGAACGCGAACGTCGTGCGCGCCGAGGACAGTTCGTAGATGCCTTGCAGTGTCCGCACCGTAGTGATCGGCAGATTCGGGTCGACCGACCAAACAGCCTCCTGCACCTCTCGCCGGAATGCTTCGGTGCCCGCGAGCGGGCTCCTAACGGCGACGATCACGGAACGGGTTACGCTGATTTCCGAGCCTGCGCCCGGCGAGCTGACGCGGCGCAACGTCGGCAGGTACACGATCGACGGGGGCGGCAAGCGCAGACCGTCCTCGCGCACGTCCGCGACTACGCCGACAACCTCGCGCCAGCGTGTGTCCTCGTCGGGGCGAATCCGTTTGCCGATGGCGGCGGCGGATGTTCCCCAGAGACCGCGCGCCGTGTTCTCCGAGATCAACGCGACGGGCCGGTCCTCGTAGAGGTCGTCCCACGTGAGCTCCCGGCCGGCGCGCAATGCGGTCCCGAGCACCGCGAACAGCTGCGGCGAGATGAACTTCAACCGCTGTCCGCTCGTCTCCGGCCCGCGCGCATTCCCCGGGCTTTCGATCTCCACCTGGCCGCTGAGACGATTGAGGTCGTCCATCGGCATCGAGCTCGCGAACGCGGCAGCGCTAGCGCCCGGCAGCGCGGCGAGCGCATTCACGATCGCTTGCTGGCGCCGCGCGACGACCTCGGGATCGGGGACCTGGTTGCCGCGCATGGAGATGCGCAGCGTCTGCACTTGCTCCGCGGCGGTGAAACCTGGCTCCACCGCACGCAACGCCATGGCGGTGCGCAGCAACAAACCTGCGCACACCAGCACCACCGCCACCAGCGCGACCTGGCCGATCGCCAACGATTGCTGGAGTCGCCGCTGCCCGCGGCCTTCGCTCGACGTGCGGCCGCCCGCGTGCAGCCCTTGATTGAGCTCGGCGCCCCCTACGCGTACGGCGGACACGAGCCCCACGAACAGCCCCGCGAGCGACGCCCCGGCTAGCGCGATGGCGATCACTCCGGCATCGAGACCCACCTCGTGGAGGCGCGGCACGTTTGCCGGTGCGACCAACAGCAGCGAACGCAGTCCTACTGCGGCGATGCCGACGCCGAGGAGGCCCGCGAGCAGACCCACCGCGATGCCTTCGAGCAGCAATCCCCGCACGAGCCGGGCGGAGCCGGCCCCGAGCGCGGCGCGGATCGCGAGCTCGTGGCGTCGCGCCGCGCTGCGGATGAGCATCAAATTCGCGACGTTGGCGCTGGCGATCGCGAGCACCACGCCGATCGTTGCGAGCACTACCCAGAGGAGCTCGCCTGCGGACCCCACCACGTCTCGCTTCAACGGCCGCGCGGCCGGCGCGATTCGCCACTCTTCCGTGTAGCGGCGCGCATCGATGCCCGGCGACGGCGGCCAAGAAGCGGCCCAGATCGGAATCAGCCGCGCGAGATCGGCGTTTGCGTCCGCGGCCGTCTTGCCCGGCTTGAGCCGCGCGACGCCGTTGTAGTTGAACCCCTCGAGCGTCAAGCCTCCGCGCTCGAAGCGCATCGGGCCCATCAGGATATCGGCTTCGACGTCGGCGATCCGGAACCCTCGCGGCATGACGCCAATGATCTGCATCGTCTGGGTGTTGACCGTGAGCGTGCGGCCGATCACGGCGGCATCGCCGCCGAAGCGGCGCTGCCAGTACTCGTAGCTCAGAATCGTCGTCTGTCGGTCGTCATCGGCGAACCAGCGTCCGAGTAGCGGCGGCACGCCGAGCGCGTCCAACGTTCCTACGGTCGGTGCGATGCGCGGCACCTCCTCGGGCTCGCCGTCGCCGGTGATCGTGGCCATGCCGGCCGTCCAGAGGCCGATCTGCTCGATCACTCGGCTCTCGTCGCGGTAGGTGTAGAGCATCGACGGCGACGTGAGCATCGCGTTCGACCATACCTGTCCGTCGGCGCCGGGCGCCACGTGCCAGATCCCCACCAGCCGGTCGGCTTCGGGGTACGGCAGCGGCTTGATCAGCACGCTGTTCACCACGGCGAAGGTCGCGGTCGCGGCGCCGGTGCCGATCGCGAGCGTGACCACCGCCACCGTGGTGAGCCACGGGCTGGCGCGCAGCGAACGCAAGGCGTACCGCACGTCTCGCCCGAAGGACCGGAGCAGGTCACTGGTCTGCATACGATCTCGATCTCTCACGAAATGCCGGCGGCGTGCGTAGACTGCCAGGTATCGAATCCCGGCGCTCGTCGACACCGGCACATTCACCACATTCCTTTGCGGGGCGCGGCACATACAATGCGCGCCATGGCCGACGACGCCCATGCCGGTTCCCCGCTGCGCTCGCCCGACGTGCCGAGGCCGCCGAAGCCCGCGCGTACCTCGCGCCAGCGGTACGAGGCGTTCGTCGAGCACTACCGCAAGGGCAGTCTCGACGCGGCCACCGACGCGCTCGCGGGCGTGGGGCGGGCGACGCCGGCCCCCGGAGCCGGCGCGCGCCGCGACCATCTCCGCGACTACCTGCGCTGGCTGTGGCCGCACCGCTGGTCGATCGCCGGGCTGTTCGTGCTCGCGCTCTTCGGCGCGGGATTCGAGATGATCGAGCCGCTGTTCCTGCGGTTCATCGTGGACCGCGTGCTGCTCGTCGACGGGCTCGAGCGCTCCACGCGGGTGCTCTGGCTCAATCTCGCGGGCGGCACGTTCCTCACCGTCATCACGCTCCGCTCGGGCGTGAACATCTTCCGCGACTATCGCCAGCGGCTCGTGAATACGCGGGTGATGCTGTCGCTGCGCCGCTCGCTGTACGCGCGCCTCGTTCGCCTGCCGCTCGCCAAGCTGCACGAGATGAAGACCGGCGGAATACTCTCGCGGCTCACGGGCGACATCGACACCACCACGGGGCTCCTGCAGATGGCGATCGTGTCGCCGTCGTTGTCGGCCGTGCGTCTACTGATCGCGATGATCGTGCTGTTCGCGTTGAACTGGAAGCTCGCGCTCGTGGCGCTCGCGATCGTTCCGGGCGCCGTGCTCATGAGCTTCGTGTCGGCGAAGCGCATCCGGCCGATCTATCGCGCAGTGCGCAAGGACGTGGAGCGCGTCGACGGGCGAGTGGGCGAGACGTTCTCCGGCATCCGCGTGGTGCGGGCGTTTCGGCGCGAGCTGCTGGAGACGCTCGAGTACTTGCGCGGCCGGCACACGATCGTGCGCAAGGAGCTGTTCGCGCACCGCCGCGAGCTGTGGCTGTGGACGTCGTGGGGCTTCGCGATGTCGGCCGTGAGCGTCGCGATCGTCTGGTATGGCGGTCACCTGTATCTGCAGGGCAGCGCCTCGGTCGGCGACATCATGGCGTTCCAGTGGTACTCGTTCCTGCTGCTCGGCCCGGTGTGGCAGATCGTGAACTCGTTCTCCGAGCTCCAGCGCTCGCTCGCGGCCACGGAGCGCGTGTTCGAGGTGCTCGCGATGCCGAACGACAAGCCGGACCGGCCCGACGCCGTGGACGCGCCGCGCGAGGTGCGCGAGCTCGAGTTCGTGGACGTGGAGTTCGAGTACCGCGAGGGACGGCCCGTGGTCCGCGACTTCAGCGTGCGCGTGCGCGGCGGGAGCGTGGTGGCGCTGGTGGGGCGCAGCGGCGCCGGCAAGACCACCATCACCGACCTCGTGGCGCGCTTCCACGATCCGACGCGGGGTAAGATTCTGCTGAACGGCACCGACATTCGCGGCTTCCGTCTGTTCTCGTACCGCAGTCTGCTCGCGATCGTGCAGCAGGACGTGTTCCTGTTCGACGGCTCGGTGCGCGACAACATCGCCTATGGCCGGCACGACGCCACCGACGCGGAAATCCGCGACGCGGCCCGGCGCGCGAACGCCGAGGAGTTCATCGTGCACCTGCCCGAGCAGTACGACACGTTCATCGGCGAGCGCGGCGTGAAGCTCTCCGGCGGCCAGCAGCAACGGCTCGCGATCGCGCGCGCGATCCTCGCGGCGCCGCAGATCCTGATTCTCGACGAGGCCACGAGCAACCTCGACACCGAAAGCGAGCAGCTGATCCAGGCGTCGATGGCCACCCTGCTCGCGGGACGCACCACGTTCGTGATCGCGCACCGGTTGTCCACCATCCGCCGCGCGGACCTGATCCTGCTGCTCGATCAGGGGCGCGTGGTCGAGCGCGGCACGCACGACGAGCTCATGGCGCGGCGCGGCCTGTACCACGACATGGTGGTGCGGCAGATGACGTCCGCGACCGACGGCAACCCCGAATTGTTGCGCTGAGCCGTGCTCTTGCGATGAGCCTGTCCGACGACGACATCGAGACCTGCGTGCGTGTGCTGCGCGCGATCGAGTCCGACCGCTCGCATCTCACGCGCATCGGCCGCGAGGTGCGGCGGGAGCTGCTCACGCTCGCGGGCCTCGTCGCGAAGCCGGAGCGGCAGGACCTCGTGCGGATGGCGAAGGCGTTTCGCCGCGCGGAGCGCGAGGCGGCCAGGGCGCACGACCGCGAGCTCGTGGAGCAGGCTGCGCTGCGCGTGCAGCGCCGGTCCCCCGTGTACGCGCCGCTCAAGCTCGAGCCGCCGGGCGAGGCGCTCGACGAGCGGCCCGAGCTGCGCGGCGAGCGCGCCTGCTACGTTTGCAAGAAGCCGTTCACCAAGGTTCACCGCTACTACGACTCGATGTGCGAGGAGTGCGGCGACTTCAACTACGCGAAGCGCGAGCAGACGGCGGATCTCTCCGGCCAGTACGCGCTCGTGACGGGCGCGCGGGTGAAGATCGGCTTCCAGGCGTCGCTCAAGCTGCTGCGCGCGGGCGCGCACGTGGTCGCCACGACGCGTTTCCCGGTCGACGCCGCGGAGCGTTACGCGAAGGAGCCCGACTTCGGGGCGTTCCGCGAGCGGCTCCAGATCTTCGGTGTGGACCTGCGGCACACGCCGAGCGTGGAGCTGCTCGCGCGCTTTCTCGCCGAACGGCTGCCGCGCCTCGATCACGTGCTCAACAACGCCTGTCAGACGGTGCGGCGGCCGCCTAAGTTCTTCGAGCACCTCCTCGCGAAGGAGGCCGAATCGGTGCGCGCGTTCCCTTCCGAGCTGCGCGCGGTGCTCGCGCAGCACGCGGAGCTGTGCGGCGCCGTGGCGCTCGACGCGCCGGGCGGCTCGCAGGCGCTCGCTCACACGAGCCTGGGGCACGCCGAGGGGTTGTTGCGCAGCGCGGCGCTCTCGCAGCGGCGTTACATCGACGACGACCTACGCGGCGGCGAGGCGCTCTTTCCCGCGCAGCGCTACGACGAGGACCTTCAGCAGGTGGACTTGCGCCGCGTGAACAGCTGGCGGCTGCGGCTCCACGAAGTGGAGACGCCGGAGCTGCTCGAGGTGCACCTCGTGAACGCGATCGCACCGTACGTGCTGAACGCGCGCTTGAAGCCGCTGCTCGCGCGAACCGAGGGGCGGCACAAGCACGTGGTGAACGTGAGCGCGATGGAAGGCCAGTTCTACCGCACGCAGAAGACCGACAAGCATCCGCACACGAACATGGCGAAGGCCGCGCTCAACATGATGACGCGCACGAGCGCGCCCGACTTCGTGAAGGACGGTATCCACATGAACGCCGTCGACACGGGCTGGGTCACCGACGAGGACCCGGCGCACCACGCCGAGCGCAAGGCGGAGGAGGGCTTCGCTCCGCCCCTCGACGTGATCGACGGCGCCGCGCGCATCGTGGACCCGATCTTCTCGGGCCGTCTCACCGGCAACCACGTCTGGGGCCAGTTCCTGAAAGACTACAAGCCCGCCCCTTGGTGACCGATGGTGAGTCGCGGCTGCAGCGGAAAATAGGGACAGGTTACTTTTTCCGCGCCGCAAGACCCGGCGAAGCTCCACGGCCGTCGCCGCGGAAAAAGTAACATGTCCCTATTTTCCGGGGGCGGTCGGCGCTCAGCGGAAAAGTAACATGTCCCTATTTTTCGCATCGCCCGTGCGGTGCTCGGCCTCGTGGGCGAGCAGCTTGCGCTTCAGCGGCAGGCCGCCGCCGTAGCCGGTGAGGCTGCCGTCCGCGCCGATCACGCGATGACAGGGCACGATCAGCGCGATCGGATTCGATCCGTTGGCCGCGCCGACGCCGCGGGCGGCCGTGGGCTGGCCGATCGCGCGCGCGATCTCGCCGTAGCTGCGGGTCTCGCCGTAGGGGATGGCGAGCAACGCGTTCCACACGGACTGCTGGAACTCGGTGCCCTGCGGCGCGAGCTCGAGATCGAACTCGGTGCGCTTGCCGGCGCAATACTCCTTCACCTGCTTGCGCACCGCCGAAATCGCGCGGTCGTCGCGCCGCGCGTTCGGGTAGACACGCTCGGCGCCGTTCGCGTCGAGATTGAAGCGCACGATGCGTCCTCGCTCGTCCACCCAGACGGCGAACGTTGCGAGCTCCGTCTCGATGGTGCCCCAGCGAAGCGTTGTTTGGTTCGTGTTGGTCATGCTGCATCCCTCAAGCTGGCCCAAAGATGAAAAGTCGCGAGGCTCCGGTGGGGGGCGAACGGCTGCATGAGCCGCTCCACCTCGTCCGGAGCGGGCCGCGTGTCCGCGGCGGTGAGCTTCTGCAAGGCGGCCGCGAGCGCCACGTCGCCCACGGGTGCGCAGTCGGCGAAGCCGGCGCCGCGCATCAGCACGTAGCGCGCGGTCCAGGTGCCGATGCCGCGGATGCGCACGAGCTCGCGCTCCGCCGCCACGGCCGATCGCTCGGCGAGCGCCGGAGCGAGATCGCCGGCCGCCACGGCCTGCGCTGCGCCGATCAAGTACTCCGCCTTCGAGCGGGAGAAGCGGCGCTTCGTGAGGTCGGTAACGCGCATCTCCGCGACGCGTGCCGCGCTCGGGTGCGCAACCATGCCTCGCACCGGTGTGCCCGCGAGCTCGAGCAGCTCGCGCCGGAGCGAGCTCGCGAACGCGATGTTGATCTGCTGGCCGATGACCGCCCAGGCGAGGCCCTCGAACTCCGTGGGTGTGAGCGGAAGGCGCAACCCGGCTCTGCGCGCGAGCAGCGGAGCCATGCGCGCGTCGCGCGCGGCGCGCGTCTCGAACCCGGTCACGTCGCCGGTGAGCCCCAGCATCCGCAGCGCCACGGCGTGCGCCGTCGCGATCGCGCCCGTGCCGAGCTTGTCGTTCGCGTGCACGCGGCACCACGCCGCTTGCGGCTCGAGCGACATCTCGAGCACCGCTGCGGCGCCGTCGAGCGCCAGTGCCTTGAAAATCTTGCCGCCGTCGACGCGCTCGCAAGGACTTGCGGGATCGCGCGCGTGGTAGCCGAGGACCTCCGCCGCACGGTAGCCCGCCGGCAACTGCAGCATGAACACCGACGCACCGTTCAAGCCGCGATACGCGCCCGGCGTCATCCGCGTGATCGCGAGAAACTGGCGGTGGAACGCGGACTCGCTCTCGAAGCCGGCCGCGTGGCCCACGTCGACCACTCGCTGGTCGCTCTCGAGCAGTAAGCGGCCCGCGGCGCGCACCTGCTCGCGCTTGAGCCACGGGGCCGGCGTCATGTGCGCATGCACCCG
The DNA here is from genome assembly GCA_036274615.1 of Gammaproteobacteria bacterium. Taxonomy (GTDB): domain Bacteria; phylum Pseudomonadota; class Gammaproteobacteria; order Steroidobacterales; family Rariloculaceae; genus FEN-1219. The sequence continues at coordinate 16,803 of DASUFK010000019.1, forward strand.
CAGCAGGTCGCCGAGCTTGGTCTGGCTCACGCCGCACGCGCGCGCCAGCGCCGCGGCGTCGGCGTGCTCGCCCGGCCGTGCCCGCACGCGCGCCGCCAGCGCCTCGAACAGCGCGATGTCGGCGTGCTCGCCGCGGTAGAACAAATCGGGACGGCAGCGCTTGCACGGCCGCAGCCCGGCCGCGGCCGCCTCGGCTTCGCTCTTGAAGAGCCGCACGTTCTCGGGCTTGGGCTGCCGCGCACTGCACGACGGCAGACAGTAGATCCCGGTCGTGAGCACGCCGATCAAGAAGGTGCCGTCGAAGCGGCCCGCTCGCGCGTCGGCGCGTTCCCAGCTGAATGGTTTCGGCAACATGCGCGTCATCCTAACGCCGCCTGACGCAGCTGCCTCCCAATTCGCCCGTTCCATATTTCTGCAAGCGTTCTACGTGCGGCGGGCCGGTGCGCTTTTTGGATCTTGGAATGGCGCAATTCAGTGGCACAGAACTTGTACCCCTTGCTCATGGAAAGGCGAATCGACAAGTGCTTGAAGATAGTGCGGAGCTGGGCCGAATCAAAGATCGCGACCGGGGTCGAGCCGCCGTGGGCCTGGTATCAATACATGAAGCTCGTCGAGACGGTCGAGGCGATTCAGGCGGGCCGGCGGGCCGTCACGCCGTCAGCGGAAGATTCACGACGACGGGCATCGCGGCCGACAGCCGCGTCTCCTCGAGGGGGCGGAGTTGTCGAGCTAGGTAAACCTCGACGCCGCCCGAAAAAAGGGGAGCCACCTCTGCCCATGTGACCAGCAGGCGAGGGCCGTGACGCAGGATTGCAGGGTCGCCGCGGTGCTCGGCGAGCCGCGTGGCGATCTGCCCTTGGCCCGCGTAGACGACGGAGGACGGCGGCCCCGTCACGCCGCCCGCGCGCCAGATGATGTACACGCCATAGCCTCTCACGCTCGAGAGCTCGACCGTGTCGAAGGAGCACCAGCTCCCGTCCGCACACTTGGCCCAGATCAACTTCAACGGCGATCCTCCTTGCGTGGGTCCGAGGGTGAGTCCGTTACACCCGCAGGGCCGGGTCACCTAGACTCAGATCGGACGGCCCATGGGAATGGCGAGGAACGGGATGCACCCGGCCGGCGCTCGCCATCGGACAAAGGAAACACGCGCGAAGGGCGACCGCGTTCCCTTGGAAGGGAACGGCGCTCCGCGACGGATCGGCTTACGCGCGCAAGAACCGCTGCAGCTCGGCGAGCACCTCGGCCGGTGCGCCTTCCTGCATGTTGTGACCGCCCGGCATGCCTTTGCCGACGACGTTGCGAGCGCGTTCCCGCCAGATCGCGAGCACGTCGTAGATCTTGTCCATCGCGCCGCCCTCGGCCCAGAGCACGTTGAGCGGGCAGCGGATCTTCTTGGCGATGTCGGCGGCGTCGTGCTCGAGATCGATGGAGGCGCCCGCGCGATAGTCCTCGCACATCGCGTGCACGCCCTCGGCCGTGCCGTTGCGGCGGCGATATTCCTGCTGCGCCGCGGATGGCGCCGGACCGGAGCCGTTGCGTTGTTGCGCGAGCAGCTCGTTCTCGGGACCGGGCGACGGCCGCAGGTAGTTGAACCAGTGAAAGTACGACTGCACGAACTGGATCGTCACGTGCGTGTAGAGATAGTAGGTGGGCACGATGTCGATGAACACGGCCTTGGTCACGGCGTCGGGATGGTCGAGCGCCATGCGGTGTGCGACGCGGCCGCCGCGGTCTTGCCCCACGACGGCGAACTTGGTGAAGCCGAAGTGGCGCATCACGTCCACCTGGTCTTGCGCCATGGTGCGCTTCGAGTAGTTCGAGTGATCGGCCAGCCCTTGCGGCTGGCTGCTGTCGCCATAGCCGCGGAGGTCGGCCGCCACCACCGTGAACTCCCCGGCGAGCTTCGGCGCCACGTCGCGCCACGTGTAGTGCGTGAGCGGCGCGCCGTGCAGGAGCAGCAGCGGCGGACCGCTGCCGCCTTTCACGGCGTGAATCGTCACGCCGCCGCTCGTTGGGATGTCGGCCGGGGTGAACCCGGAGATCGGCGGCGCCGGGCCCGCGGCCGTCTGGGCCTGGGCCGCGGCGCCGAGCGCTTGCGCGAGCGTCGCGCCCGCGACGAGCGTGGAGGCCGAACGCAATACGCTGCGCCGTGCGGGCGACGACGGATCTTCGGGGTTCGTGGTGGGGTCGTTCATTGAGCGGTTCCTCTCGACGTGTTCTTCGATGCCCGCGGCTCGGGTCCGCGAAAACAATTCAGCATGTCCCTATTTTTTCTGCAGGCGCTCGAGGAGCGCGATCGTGTCGGGTTTGGGCTCGGGCGGGTGCGTGGCCAGAAAGACGCCCTTGGCCCAGTCGAGCGGCGTGCGCCCTTGCTTGTCGGCGACGTCGAGGCGTGCGCCGTTTGCCGCGAGGTATTCGATGACGTCGTTCGCGCCACGATTGGCAGCGCCGTGGATCGCGCCGATGCCCATCGAGTTCACGGCGTTGACGTCGTTGCCGAGCGAATGCGCGAGCTTCACGGCCTCGAGCAGCGCTTGCGGGCCCTCGTCGTAGGTCTCGTCGACTGCCCAGTTCACGCCGGCCGCAACCATGAGCGGCGTGGTGCCGCCGTAGGTGGCGATGTTCGGGTCGGCGCCGTGCTCGAGCAGCAGGCGCATCGCCGTGAGGTCGCCGGCGGCGGCCGCGCGCAGGAACGGCGTTTGGCCGGTGAGATCCACCCACGCCACCGAGCCGATGGGGCCCACGACGTAACGCCGTTCGTGCGGAAACTCCTTCGTGCGCACGTTCGGATCGGCGCCCGCTTCGAGCAGGCGCTTGGCGAGCGCGTAGGCATCCTCTCGCAGGCCGTTGTGACCGTCGTTGCCCGGACCGAGCTCGAGGTTGCGGAGGTCGACGGCCGCCCAGAGCGGCGTCTCGCCGTACCAGTCCACCGCGTTCACGCGCGCGCCCGCGTCGAGCAGCAGGTGCGCGACGGCGAGATGACCGCTGTGGCCGTCACGCACGCTGCCGCGCACGCTCGCGTTCACGATCGCCTCGATGAGGGGCGTGACACCGTTGCCGTCGGCCAGCTCGAGATCGGCCTGGTGCGCCAAGAGCAGCTTCGCGACCTCGACGTTGCCGGCCCGCGCGGCATAGAGCAGGGGCGTCTTCGACCCGGCCGCAGGAAAGCGCTTGCCGCGGTCCTCGGGCCAGCCCGCGCGCACGATGCCGATGCCCTTCGAGAGACCGGGCGGCGACTCGCTCGGCGGCACGAAGCGCGGCGGCTCCGCCGCCGCGGTCTGCGCGTTGGGATCGGCGCCGCGGTCGAGCAACAGCTGCGCCACGGCGACGTGTCCCTCGCGCGCGGCGGCCATGAGCGCCGTCTGGCCGAAGTCGCGCTCGTGGGCGTCCACGGCCGCGCCGCGGTCGAGCAACGCGGCGGCGACGGCCGGATCGCCGACGCGCGCCGCGATCATCAGCGGCGGCTCGCCGGCACGGCTTTGCCGCGCGACGTCGGCGCCCGCCGCGAGCAGCGCACGGACGAGCGTCGCATCGGATTCCTCGATCGCGATCTCGAGCGGGCGCACGCCGAGACGGCTCGGAGCGTCGACCTTGGCGCCGGCGGCCAGTAGCTGCGCCACGGTGTCGCGGTCGCCGGCGCGCACTGCCCAGTGCAACGCCGGCGTGCCGTCGCGGTCGAGCGCGTTCGCGTCGGCGTGGCCCGAGTCGAGCAGCTTGCGCACGGCGGCGAAGTCGCCGCGCGCGGCCGCGTCGGCGAGCGGCGAGCTCGGCACGTCGGCCGCGGCCGGGGCGAGCGGCGCCGGTTGTTGAGAGTAAGCGTAGAGCGGCAACGCGGCGAGGATCGCGGCGAGCAGAGTCGGACGCAGCGTCAGGTCGCGCACGTCGTGGTCAGATTTCGAGCGCGCCGGTGCTGTCGCCGAACGACTCCAGCGGCACGTCGAGCTTGTCGAGCACGGTGACGAGCAGGTTGGCGAACGGCGTGTCGGCGGCCGCATGGATGTGCCGCCCGCCCTCGAGCCGCCCCGAGCCGCCGCCGGCGAGCAGCATCGGCAGCGGGTTGTGGTCGTGCTGATTCGGATTGCCCATGCCGCTGCCGTAGACCACCATCGAATGGTCGAGCAGCGTGCCGTCGCCGTCGGGCGTGCTCGCGAGCTTCTTCAGGAAGTACGCGATCGTGGTGCGCGTGTGGTACTCGTTGAGCTTCGCGAGCCGGTCGATGTTCGCCGGAATCTCGGAGTGGTGCGACGCGTTGTGAAAACCTTCCGTGACGCCGCTCTTCGGATACACGCGGTTGCTGAGCTCGCGCGCCACCATGAACGTGCCGATACGCGTGAGGTCGGCAGCCCAAGCAAGCGCCAGCAGGTCGAACATCAGCATCGCGTGCTGCTCGAAGTCGCCGGGCACGCCGTTCGGCTTGTCGGGCACCTCGATCTCCGCGAGCGGGGAGTCCGCTGCGAGCGCGAGCCTTCGCTCGAGCTCGCGGATGTCGGTGAGGTAACGATCGAGGCGCGCGCGATCCGCACCCGGCAGATCGCGCTGAAGGGATGCGACCTCGCCGGTGACCGAGTCGAGCAGGCTCGAAAGCTGGCGCTGGCGCGCGGCGCGCTCGGCCGGCGTGCTGCCGTCGCCGAGCAACCGCTCGAACACCACGCGCGGATTGGTCTCGGCGGGCAACGGTGTGGTCGGAGTGAGATACGCAATCGAAGCGCCGGGCTCGAGCGCGAGCTCGAGCGACGGCAACGGCGTGCCCTGACCGATGTGCCGCGCGGCCACTTGATCGGCGGACGTGGGGCTCGGCCCCGTCTCCTCGGGCTGCGACGTGAGCCAGCACTGCGACGACCGCCCGTGATTCGCCACGGCCGACGACTCGCCCACGTACGCCGCCGGCAACTTCAACCCGCTCACGATATTCAACCGCTCGCGAAACGGCTCGAGCGAAACCAACGT
>DASUFK010000020.1:0-5551 GCA_036274615.1 Gammaproteobacteria bacterium
CGACGCGTTGGCCGTCGGCGACAAGGTGAGCGTTACGGCGAATCCCGGACGCGACCGCACACGCGGCATCGCGTCCTTGCTCACGCTGCAGAAGTCCGGCGCCACGTTGTACGACGGCACCCGGGTGTTCACGGGCGGCGATGCTCCGCCCAAGGGGCCCGCTGCCGGGGCGCGGCCCGCCGCCGCCCCCGCCTCACGCGGGTCGCTCGCTGGCGTCTGGGCCACGGTCGCCGAGCCCGTGCTGGGTCAGTTCTTCGGCGCGTCCGCGACGCTGCCCGTCACGCCGAAGGGCGCGGATGCGATCCGCGCGTTCACGGACAAGGAAAACCCCGGCGCGGACTGCGTCCCCTTCAGCTCGCCCGCGTACATGATGCTGCCGGGCTTCAAGAGCATCGAGCTGCGCGACACCACGGTGCTGCTCCGCGGCGAGCTCGACGCGGTCGAGCGCGTGATCCATCTCGACGCGCGCACGCACGACGGCGCCGCGGCCACGGTGCAGGGCCACTCGATCGGTCACTGGGAGGGCAACACGCTCGTCGTCGACACGGCGCGCTTCTCGGACCACCGCCTGGGGCTCGCGGCGGGGCTGTCGTCGGGCACCGGGAAGCATCTCGTCGAGCGCTTCGAGCCCGCCCCGGGCGGCAGCGCGCTGACGTATCGCTTCACGGTCGAGGACCCGGAATACCTCACGCGGGCCGTCGAAGGCACGATGCACTGGACCAAGCGGCCCGGCATCGACTTCATGCCGATGGCCTGCGACCTCGATACGGCACGCAGGTTCTTGCGAGAGTAAGAGCGATTTCGCCGGCGACGGCTTGCGCAACTCGGGCCGCCTTGGCACGGTGTCGCGAGTGCAAACGCTGCTTGGGGACCGGGAGTCGCAGCCATGTTGTCGGAACTGTGGAGAGACCTTGGCTTAGCCGCGCCCTCGCCCACTCGCTCGCGCCAACGACTCACCGCGGCGATCGCCGCGCTCGCGCTCACCACCGGCGCCGTGCTCGCGGCCGAGCCGGCGCGAGTTTCGGACCGGCTCGTGAGCTCGTGGGTGCTCACGTCCGTCGAAAAACAGGCCGGCAGCGACGCGCCGGTCCGCGCGCGCGCGCCGCACGGGCTGCTCGTGCTCGACGGCGCGGGCAACGTGTTCGAGTTCTTCAGCGCCGTGCCGGTCCGGCCGCAGGGCGTAAGCGCTCCGACCGGCGCGCTGCAAACGTTCGAGGAGTACGGCGGCTTCTGGGGACGATACTCCGTAGACGAAACGGCGCACCGTATGAGCTTCACCGCCGAGGCCGGCGTGAGCCCGAACCTCAACGGCCTGAAGTTCGCGCGCTCGTTCGAGCTCGACGGCGACAAGCTGGTGATCACGTCGGCGAAAGAGCCGCAAGCACAGAGCGACACGCGCTGGACCTGGCACCGCTTCCCGACCGTCGAGAACCTGAGCCCCGTCTATCGCGAGGTGGTGGGCTTCTGGCGCAACGTCGGCGAGCGGCAGGTCAACACGGCGACAGGCGCGATCGAGCGCGAGAGTCAGCGCGGGCCGAGCGTGATCGTCTACACGCCCGCCGGCTTCGTCGGCGTGCACTTCCCGCCGCGCGAGCGCAAACCCTTTGCCGGCGAAACGCCGACCGCGGACGAGGCGCAAGCAGCGGTCCGCGGTTACATCGGCTACTTCGGTAGTCTCGGCGTGTATCCCGGCGAGGTGTCGCACGACATCTTGGCAGGCGTGTCGCCGACGAGCGGCGCGATCCTTCGGCGCTACGCGAAGATCACCGGCGACGAGCTCGTCGTGCGCCTGCAGAGCGGCGCGGCGCGAACGTCCGAGGACGATCAGCCGCGCACCGCCACGGAGGTCGTGCTCGAACGGCTCAGCGGCGCGAACGACATGCTGCCGCGCTAGCGGCTACGGCGCGCCTTCGAAGGATCGTTGCGGGTGATCGCCGGGAGCTAGCTGATCGCGACCTTGCGCCGCCGGCGAATGAGCCCGAGCGACAAGAGACCCATCCCCAACAGAGAGAGGCTCGCCGGCTCCGGCACCGCGCGCACCGAAGTGGCGAGGATGTCGTAGCCCGTGGCGCCGCCGTGATCCTCGCGGAGGATCTGCAACGCGTAGTTGCCGGCGGTAAGTCCGTTCAGGTCGATGTCGTACTCGTTCAGCGAGGAGCCGCCCGAGTTTTGCGCCCCGAAGATGTAGTTGCCGTTCAGCCAGACGAGGATGCCGTTGTCGACGCCGAGGTCGATGTGCAGGTCCGACGTGGCGTCGAGGATGAAGTTGTAGACGATCGCAGTTTCGGTGCTCACCGCCCAGGTGCTCGGGATGGCGACGGGGCCGGCGCTCCAGGTGCTGCCGACGCCGCCGTAGTTACCCGCGAGCCAGTTGGTGCCGAGCGCCGGCACGTTGGGAACGAACGGCAGCGGAATCGTCGGCGCAAGGGTCGGGTCGCCCTCCAGGGGCACGGGCAGCAAGAAGAACCCGCCGGGACCGTCGAGTGCGGCCAGGTCGCCGAGGCCGGCGTTGTAGCGGCCGAACGTGTTGCCGTCGATGATCACTACGGCGTGACTCGCGATCGGCGCCAGCAGCAGCAACGGCAAGGTCCACAGTTTCCGGTTCATTGCTCGCCCCAAGAATCGAACATGCTTAGACGAGCAACATTCATGCCACGATCCCGCGGGTTCCGATAACTTGTATTCAGATCAATGGGTTGAATGTTACAAGTTAGAACGACGATCTATCTGCGAAAACGTGCGTTGTAAAGCTTTTCGACACGCGCGCCTCCGCCACACCGCCCGGGACCGCCGGTTCGGCGAGGTGATCGCACGGCTCCCCGAGCCGGTCAGCGTGTCGCCGGGCCGTAACGCGGTGCCGGCACGCCGAGCTCGAGCGCGCCCAAGTCCGGCGCGCGGCCCGTGGAGCCGTCGGTGACGTTCGGCAACGGCGCGCCCGCATCCACGGCGGCCGAGCCGCGCCGCAAGCCGAAGTCGAAGCCGCTCACGTCGTACACCTTCTGCGGGTCGGCGAGATCGGGCTTGGTCACGCGCACGAACACGTCGTAGTCGACGAGCCGGCTGTGCGTGTCCTGGCCCGTGGCCTTGCTGTACTCGCGCAGCGTCGCGAACGGGCGCGCGACCGGCGCTGCGATGTACTCCGCCCTCTTCTCGAACGGCGGCGAGCTCCACTGAAACGACGTCTTCGCGCCCGGATTCGGGCGGAAGCCGTTGTAGTCCGAAGTGGAGTAGTTCGTGAACGTGCCCACGTTGAACACTGCTTCGGCCGCGCCCTCGGCGAGGATCAGGTTGTTCCGGAAATGCACGTTCGCAGCAGGGCCGGGCGCCGCCACTTCGCCCACGAACGTGTTGTTGTAGACCAGGATGCCCGTGGGCGTCGACACGAACTTGAGCGATCCCGAGCCCGGCCCGTTGTAGACGATGTTGCGGATGAAATAGACCGGCCCGCCGAAGATCGGCTGCGCGCTCAGCCCCTGCAGCGCGGTGTTCACGCAGCGGTTGCGGAGCACGCGAATGTTGCGGCCGCCGCCGTCGGACTCGATGCAATTGTCGCCCATGTTGAAGATGTCGTTCTCGTAGAAGTCGGACGCCTCCGGGAAGCGGTCGGGATCAGGATTCGGCGTGCCGTCGGGATTGCCGTAGGTGGCGAAGTCGATGCCGTCGTGCCAGTGAGCGATGTAGTTGCGCGCGACCACATGGCCCTGGCCGTACACCTTGATCGCGTACTCCGAGTCGAGCCGCTCGGGGTAGCCCGGCAGCTTCTCCCAGAGTGCGCCGTTCCAGCCCATCATCAAGTCCCTCGGATGCCGGCCGATCAGCACGTTGTCGGCGATGTAGAAATTCTTCGAGCCCGACCAGTCGTCGTGCACGCCGCGGCCCACGTTCTCGAGCCGCGAGCGCTTCAGCGTGAAGCCGCTCGCGCCCGCGATGCCCTTGATGCCGAGCAGAAACGCGGTGTTGGTGTTGCGAACCGTGATGCCCTCGAAATAGTGATAGTTCGCGGCCATCAGATTGAACAGGTTCTCCGCGCCGTCGCCGTCGAAGATCACCTCGCCGTCGCCGGCCGCCTTGATCGCGATCGGTTTGTCCGCGGTGCCGCTCTGGGTGAGGTAGTAGGTGCCATCGAAGACCGTGGCCAATGCGAGATAGCCGGGCGACGGCGCGCGGTTCATGTAGTGATGCCGGTCGCTCAGGTACACGCCCGCGTGCACGAGAATCGTGTCGCCGGGCTGCACCCGCGGGGGATACGCGTTCTGATAGTCGAAGTGCGCGGCACCCATGTAGTACGCGGCCATGAGGCCGGTGAACGCCGGCTCGGTGCGCGGCCCTTCGTAGCCGACGGGATACACGTGATAGGTCTTGCCGCCCGTCGCGGGCATCGGCTCGGGACGCGTGTGCGCGCGCACCGTGCGCACGAGCTCGCCCGCCGCGCCGTCGGGATCGTTGAGCGTGAGCCTGAGCTCATAGTCGGTGTTCGGCTCGAGGTCGAGCACGCTGCCGGAGAACATGTTGGGCGAGACGTACGAGAACGGGCTGAAGGCGAAGGGTCCCGCACCCGTTTGCGGCGTGCCGGGCGGCGGCGCCGGAGGCGGGTTCGCGCGCGCGATCGCGGCCGCGCTCTCGGCCGCGTTGGCCGCGTCCACGAAGCTCGGGCCGCCGACGCGGCCGTTCACCTGCTCGCGCTGCAAGCGCAGCAGCGGCAGGCCACGCCGCCACGTCGCATCGCCCGCACGCCGGTACTCCACGGTCACGCTCGCGTTGCGGTTGTCGTCCCCGTCGATCATCCAGTCCACGCCGAGCGAGATCAGCGTCGGCGGCTCGACGCTGAGCTCGCCGGCGCTGGTGCGGTCGTCGCCGTGCGCGTACGCGGCGCGCAGGAGCGCCGCCACGACGATCAGCGAGCGCGGCGGAACGCGTGCAACTCTCATGGTGTGTGCCTCCGCACGAGCGCCGCGAAATTGCGGCGCTCTACTGTGCTTACTCCGAACGCGCGGGCGCGGCGGCGGAGCCCGCGAGCAGCCCGCCGTCGATGTTGAGCTCCGTGCCCGTCATGTACGCGGCTTCGTCCGACGCGAGCAGCACGGCCACGGCCGCCACCTCGTCCGCCGTGCCGAACCGCTTGAGCGGCGTGTCCGCCACGAACGCGGCCATCCGCTGCTCGCGGCCGGCACCGCTGCCGAGCAGCGGCTCCCACATCGGCGTGAGAATCGCGGCCGGATGAATCGAGTTGCAGCGGATGTCGAGCCCCGCGCCGGCGCAATAGAGCGCCACGGTCTTGGTGTGATTGCGGATCGCGGCTTTCGACGACGCATACGCCGCCGCGCCGGGAATCCCGACGAGCCCGGACCGCGACGAGAGATTCACGATGGAACCGCGGCCGCGGACGCGCATCGCGCGGATCGCGTGCTTACAGCCCAGGAACACTCCGTCGAGATTCGTGCGATGTACCGCTCGCCAGTCCTCGAGGCTCGCGTGCTCGGGATCGTGTGCGGCGCCGGCCTCGAGGCCGGTGATGCCCGCGTTGTTAACCACGACGTCGAGGCGGCCGCGC
>DASUFK010000021.1:0-15890 GCA_036274615.1 Gammaproteobacteria bacterium
CCCGCCTCTGCAAGACCTGGGAGATCGACCTGCGCGAGCGCGTCAAGGCAATGTCGGTGGGCCAGCGGCAAAAGCTCTCGATCCTGCTCGCGCTTGGCCATCGCCCCGATCTCCTGATACTCGACGAGCCGGTGGCGAGCCTCGACCCGCTCGCGCGCCGCCAGTTCCTCGAGCAGATCGTCGAGGTCGCGGCCGACGAGCGCCGCGCGGTGGTGCTGTCGTCGCACATCGTGTCCGACATCGAGCGGCTCGCGAACAAGATCTGGATCGTGAAGGACGGCCGGCTCTGGTGGCGCGGCGACTTCGACGCGCTCAAGGAGTCGGTGGTGCGGCTGCACGTGCGCGCCGCGCGGCCGTTGCCCGAGGCGTTTGCGATCCCGAACGCGCTATCGCTCGAGCGCAACGGCACGACGGCCACCGCGGTGGTGCGGGACTGGAGCGACGAGCTGCACTGCGACGTTCGCTCGCGGCTCGATGCGCAGCTCGAGGTCGAAAGCCTCGCGCTCGAGGACATCTTCCTGGAGCTGCACCGGTGAAGGCCGTCGCGCGGCTGCTCTTCGTCTACATCACGGGCACCCTTTGGATGCGGGCCATGAGCGCGCTCGGCCTCACCGCTATAGTCATAGGCACCGGAATACTCGCCTACTTGCCGCCGCTCGTGGCGCAGCACGGCGGTCCCGCGCAGTTCTCGCTCGCCGTGGAGACGATGCTCAGCTTGCTTCCCGTCGTCGGCATCGTCGCGCTGATGCTGGGAGGCTCCTTGATGCCGACGATGGTGTCGCGTCTCGCGGCGAGCCATTACTCCCACGTCTTGCCGCACGCGCGCGGCAAGCTGCTCGCAAGCGCGTTCGGCAGCGTCGTGATCATTGCCGTGGTGGCGAGCGCGGCTCTGTGGATCAACATTCCCGCGCAGATGCGGATCATCATCTCGTTCGAGCGGTTGCTGGCGGGCTCGTTGCTCACGTACTCCTCGGTGTACCTCGCGCTCTGGATCGCGAGCCGGTTGCGCAGCTCGTTGGCGCTCATCGTGGGCACCTTCATGGTCCTCGCCGCGCTGGTGCTGCCGCTGCGGTTCATGGGGTTGATGGTGCCCCTGCGCTGGGCGCTCGTGCCGTTCGCAATCCTTTGGAGCGTGGTCGCCGCCGCACTGTTGTTCGCGCCGCACATTCGTCGCTCGGCGGTCGGTCTGCGCACCCGGCTACAGCGCGGCACCTCGGGCGCGTTCGCGAGCACCTACGACGGCGGCGACGAAGTGGACCTCATGCTCGGCACGGCGCGGCCGTGGCTCATCGCGCTCGCGCAAATCGTGCCGATCGTGCTCGCCGGTTATCTCCTCGGCTGGCTGTTCGGCGACGCGAGGCTAGACCGCAAGATCAAGCTCTGGCTCGGCTACCTCACGATGCTCACGATGCTGTCGGCGGCGGCCACGACCTTCGCGGCCGCGCGCAGCCGCGCGCTGTGGTTGCGCGCGCACTGGACCCGGGAGCAGCTGTTCGCGCGCATCGAAGCCGCGTACTGGAAACGCACCTGTTACGTGCTCGGCGTGCTGCTCGTGGCGATGGCGCTCGTCGGCACCTATTTCGGCCTGCCCACCCGGCCGCTGGCATTCGGCCTCGCGCTGCTCGTGCTCACTGCAACCGTGAGCACCTACTTGGGGCTCGTGATCACGCGCTCGCTCGGCTGGGCCGTCACGGCCCTCGCGCTCGGCGGCATCTTGGCGCTGCTCGCCACCGCGTGGTATGTCGCCGACACCGCCACGCCGACGTCGACGATCGTGTCGTTGGAAGCAGGGCTCGCCGCGCTCGCGGTCGCGCTGCGCTCGGTCGCGAAACGCCGCTGGCTCGGCCTCGACTGGATGTTGTCGCGGCCCGAAACCGCAACGCGCGCGGCGGCGTAGGCGCATGAGAGTACAGGTGCATCCCGCCGTGTTCCTCGCAAGCGCCGTTGCGGTGAGCGCGGCGTGGCTGTGGCTGCGCCCGGTGGCGGAGACTGCCGCTCCGGTCATCCAATCGTCCACGCCTCGCGCGCCCCGCCCGGCCGACACCCGGCCGAGCGTCCAAGTCGACGCCGCGGTGCTCGAGCGCTACGAGGGCCGTTACGAGGTGGAGGGATTTGCCATTGCGGTCAGTGTCGACGGCCAGCGGCTGCTCGTGCGGGGTGACGACGGCATGCGAATCGGGCTGCGCGCCGCGTCGGAGACCGAGTTCTTCTTCGAGGACTTCCCCGGCGAGCTCACGTTCGCGGCCGGCGAGCCCTCGCCCGGATTCGTCGCCGACCTTCCCGGCGGGCGGTTCCGCGGCAAGCGCGTCGGCGATTGACAACCCAAGCCGGGAAGAATTCTTCATGCATCCGCCCCTAGCCCTTCGCCGCCGACGCGCTTAGAGTCGGCCCAATCACCGGCTCACAGGGGGGCCCACCATGATCCGCTCGCTCACATTCGTTTCTGCCATGGTTATTGCAGGCGCGGTCTCCGCACAACCGCCCGGCATCACGCGTGAAATGATCGGCCGGCAGCTGCCGCTCGAGGGCGCGCCGCTCGCCGTCGCCGGAAAGTACGAGGCGGTGATGGAGCCGGTGGCGGGTCAGCCGCGGCTCGCGGTGTTCCATCCGGCCAATCTCGATGCGCTCAAGAAGGAGAAGCTGCCCGTGCTCGTTTGGGGCAACGGCGGCTGCGCGCTCAACAGCGGCCAGTTCGGCGGCTACTTGAAGACGATCGCGTCGCACGGCTACGTGGTGGTGACCACCGCGCAACCCGAGAACGCCAATCCACCGCAAGCGACCGTGGACGATCTGAAAGCCGCGCTCGACTGGTCGCAGGCCGAGGCCGCGCGTAGCGGCTCGGCGCTCGGCGCCAAGATCGACAAGGACAAGGTTGCGGTGATGGGCGTGTCGTGCGGCGGATTCCTCACCGTGGGTCTCTCGAGCGACCCGCGCGTCGACACGATCGGCGTGTTCAACTCCGGCGTCTCGCCGCCGGCTCCGGCCGGCGCGGCGGGCGCACCGGGTGGCGGCGGCGGCGGTCCGGGCGCGGGCGGCCGCGGCGGTCCCGGCGGCGGTGGCGGTCCGGGCGCCGGCGGTCGCGGCGGTCCCGGCGGTGGCGGCGGTCCGCCGCGCGCCCCGTTCCCGACCACGGACGCGCTGCCGAAGATCCACACGCCCACGCTCTATCTCAACGGCGGCGAGCCCGACTTCATGATGGCCACGTCGAAGGCGAACTTCGACGCCATCAATCAGGTGCCGATCTTCTACGGCGCGCGCGACAACGCCGGCCACTCGGCCACCTACTTCCATCCGGGCGGCGGTGAGTTCGCCAACGTCACGGTGGCGTGGCTCGACTGGCAGCTCAAGGGCGACAAGAAGGCCGCGAACATGTTCGTCGGCGACAAGTGCGGACTGTGCACGAATCCCAAGTGGGAGACGCACAGCAAGAACCTGAAGAAGTAGCCCCTTGCGATAGCTCCTGGCCGCCGGCGCGACGCGCTCGCGCCGGCGGCGCGCGACCGACGCGCGGCCGGCTGGACCGATTAGTCGCCGAAGCCAGGCCTCCCCCCTCCGCCGCCGAGTGACCGGCGATTCCGTTTTTTCCGAAAACGGGGCATAACGGCGTTAGCCTTTGCAGCGGCGTGCTCGGATCATTCCACGCGGGAGCCAAGCGGCCCCGTCACGAAAAAGGAATGCCCATGCCGCCATCGCTACACACGCCACGGCGCGCGAGTAGGCACGTCGGTGCGCTCACGCTGAAATTGCTGAAGCTCGGTCTTCTTTATTGCGAGCTGGGCCTGCTCCAAGCGGTGGCCTCTTTTCCGAATTTCGTGGCGGGCATTCTGTGGAGAACGGCGCTGCTCGGCACGCTGCTCTGCTTCGTGTACGAATTCGTCCTGCGGGTGCCCGATTTTCCGTTCTCGTCCGCGATCCTGCTCCCCATGGGCTGCGCCACGCTGTTCGGGCTCAATCGCCTGCTCGCCGTGGCCTTCGAACCTCGCTCGCGTTGATCGGCCGCGTGCCGTGAGTTTGCGTTTTGCGGACGAGCGTGGCGGAATATGCGCCCGCACTGGCAGCCCTTTCCCGCCTCGAGCGCACCGTGCCCAAGACCACCGCCCCAAAAATCGGCTTCGTGAGCCTCGGTTGTCCGAAGGCACTGGTCGACTCCGAGCGGATCCTGAGCCAGCTGCGCGCCGAGGGCTACGAGACCGCGCCCGACTACGCCGGCGCGGACGTCGTCGTGGTGAACACCTGCGGGTTTCTCGACAGCGCGCGCGAGGAGTCGCTCGGCGCGATCGGCGAGGCGCTCGCCGAGAACGGCCGCGTGATCGTCACGGGCTGTCTCGGCGCCGAGGCCGAGACGATCCGCGCGGCTCATCCCAAGGTGCTCGCGATCACCGGGCCGCATCAATACGAAGCGGTGGTGAGCGCCGTGCACGCTGCCGTGCCGCAGCCGCACGATCCGTTCGTCGACCTCGTGCCCCCGCAGGGCGTGAAGCTCACGCCGCGGCACTACGCGTATCTGAAGATCTCGGAGGGCTGCAATCACCGCTGCAGCTTCTGCATCATCCCGCGGCTGCGCGGCGACCTCGCGAGCCGCGAGACGCGCGACGTGCTCGGCGAAGCCGAGCGGCTCGTGCGCGCCGGCGTGAAGGAGCTGCTCGTGATCTCGCAGGACACGAGCGCCTACGGCGTCGACATCCGTTACCGCGAGTCTTTGTGGCGCGGCCGCAAGATCGCCGCACGCATCACCGACCTCGCCGCCGCCCTCGGCGAGCTCGGCGCGTGGGTGCGGCTCCACTATGTGTATCCGTATCCGCACGTCGACGATCTGATCCCGCTGATGGCCGACGGCAAAGTGCTGCCGTATCTCGACGTGCCCTTCCAGCACGCGAGCCCGAAGATCCTGAAGGCGATGAAGCGCCCCGCGGCCGAGGCGAAGACGCTGCAGCGGATTCGCGAGTGGCGCGCCGCCGTGCCCGAGCTCACGATCCGTTCCACGTTCATCGTGGGCTTCCCCGGCGAGACCGAGCAGGATTTTCAGCTGCTGCTCGACTGGCTCGAGCAAGCCGAGCTCGACCGCGTGGGCTGCTTCCGCTACGAGCCCGTGCGCGACGCGGCCGCGAATGCGCTGCCGAACGCTGTGCCCGAGGAAGTCAAAGAAGAGCGCTGGCATCGGTTCATGGCCGCCCAGCAGGCGATCAGCGCGCGCCGGTTACAACAGCGCGTCGGCAAAGAGATCGACGTGATCGTCGACGAGCGCGACGGCGAGCAGGCGCTCGGCCGATCGACGGCCGACGCGCCGGAGATCGACGGGCGCGTATATCTGTCTGTCGCTCGGGGGCCCGCCGGCAAAGGCGCGAAGAAGCTCGCGCCCGGCGCGGTGATCAAGGCACGCGTCACGCGCGCCGACGAATACGATCTCTGGGCCGAGCCGGTTTGATCCATCCCCGCGCGGAAGCGACCCGCGCTCACTGCTCTCGAAAGATCCGCTCGCCGCTCGCGTAATCATTTGCGTGGCGCATCGGTGAGCAAGTCTCCCTCCTGCGACAGTTGGACGGCGTAACGAAGCGGCGGTAGCTTCTCGAGAAGCGCTTCACAAAGGACTGAGCCGCAAGCAACGCACCAAGCATTGACCGACTGATAAAGGCAAACCGGTCGTGAGGCCGGGACGCAAAGCCTCCGGTCTTCGCTGGAAGACGGCGAGGCTGCCAGTCGAGATCGCGGCCGCCGGCCCGCTCTCACCGAGCCTCTGCGTCCCCTTGAGCTTCGCGATCGCGCTCAACGATCGCTTCAGGGAGGAGCTCAGGGATGAACGTCAGGGGACGCGTATCGGCTTTCGTATATCTCACTTGGCTTGCGATCGCGCTGCAGAGTTGCGGCGGCGGAGGCTCCGACGACGAACCGAGCGCCGCGGCGGACACGGACGCCGAGGCCGACATCGACGCGAGCCTCACGGGCAGTGTGGGTGACGGTCCGGTAGCCAACGCGCAGCTCACCGTTCGCGCAGCCGGCGGCCAGGTGCTGCAAAACGTCGTGAGCAGCCAACTCGCGGGCTACGACGTCGCTCTCAAGGTAAAGGGCAAGTATTACCCGCTCACGATCGCCGCGGCCGGCGGCACGGATCTCGTCACCGGGCTTCCGCCCGAATTTGCGCTGCGCAGCGCGGCGCTTGCGCCGAGCAGCACGATCGCGAACCTCAGTCCGTTCACGACGCTGGCCTTGTCCTCGGCCGAGCAGATGAGCGGCGGCGCGAGCGCGGCCAACGTCCGCACCGCGCTCGACAAGGTCGTGGCCGAGTTCAACAGCGGTTTGACCTCGCTCGTGGCGAGCGGCGTGATGAGCACGCGCATCGACAACACGAACTTGGGCGAGATCGTGAAGAGCTCGGAGACGCTCGCGGAAACGCTCAAGCGCGTGAACGCCATCAGAAGCGCCGGAGGCCGCACCACTTCGGTCGACGACGTGATCGCCGTGCTCGGCGCCGATCTATCGGACGGCAAGCTCGACGGCCGCGGCAGCGCGCGCACCGAACCGTATGTGGCAGCGGTGACCACGCTCGCGCGCGCTCAGGTGCTCGTCGAATCGATGGCCAACGACTTGAAGGTCAACGGCCAAGCCGCGGCGCCGGCGCTCGACCGCGTGATCGGTCAACTGGCCGCGGGCCGCAGCACGACGCTCACGGCGTCGCTGCCGATCACCGCCGGCATGATCGCGAAGGCGCGCTTGGGCGTGGCGGCCGCGCGCGCGATCGCGCCCTCGTCCTCGCTCACCGCGCTCGATCAGTCACTGAGCCGCTTGACCGAAGGCATGCTGCCCGCCGCCGTGGCGCAGACCCTGCCGACCGGCGCGGCGGCCGCGTTGCTGCCGGCGCTCAATCAGATCACCGCCGGCGCCGCCACCGACGTCGATGCCGTGAACGCCATCCTTGCCGGCGGCCCGGGGCCCACCAACTCCCCACCCACGATCTCAGGCACGGCGCCGGCCGCGGCGACGGTGGGCGCGCAATACTCGTTCACCCCGACGGCCGCCGACGCGGACGGCAACACGCTGACCTTCAGCATCGTCAACAAACCGTCGTGGGCGACCTTCAGCACGACCACCGGGGCGTTGCAAGGTACGCCCGGGGCGGGCAACGTGGGCACGGCGTCGGGCATCGCGATCAGCGTGAGCGACGGCACGGCGAGCGCGTCGCTGCCCGCGTTCGCGATCACGGTGAGCCCCGCGCCGAACTCGCCGCCGACGATCTCCGGTACGCCGGCGACCTCCGTGCTGCAAGGGACGGCCTATTCGTTCCAGCCCACCGCCCGCGACGCGGACGGCAACACGTTGACCTTCAGCATCGCGAACAAGCCGTCGTGGGCGACGTTCAACACGGGCACCGGATTGCTGCAAGGCACGCCGGGCGCGGGCGACGTCGGCACGACCACGGGCATCAAGATCAGCGTGAGCGACGGAACCACGAGCGCTTCGCTCGGCGCGTTCGACCTCGCGGTGCAAGCCACGGCCACCGGTTCGGCAACGCTGACCTGGCAGCCGCCCACCGAGAACACGAACGGCACGGCGCTCACCAACCTCGCGGGCTTCAAGGTTTACTGGGGCACGACGCCCGGCAATTACCCGAGCTCGGTCACGCTCAATAATGCCGGCCTGACCTCGTATGTCGTCCAGAACCTCACGCCCGCCACGTACTATTTCGTGGTGACCGCTATCACGAGCGCCGGCGAGGAGAGCAGCTTCTCGAACCCCGCGAGCAAGACGGTGCAGTAAACTCGATCGCCGTCATCGGCCACCGCCGCTCCCGATCCGGCTGGAGCGGCAGCCTTTCGAGTCGAGCTCCTCGAGTCACGGCTTGACCGTGGCGCCGCTCCGTTTCATATTCGCCGCGGGTCGAACCGATGGAAGCACACCCGCGCCGCAAGCCGATCCTCACGCTGAAAGAGGCGCTCGTCGAGCTTTCCATCGTGGTCGCCGGCATCCTCATCGCGCTGTCGCTCGACGGCCTCCGCGAATGGCAGGGGCATCGTTCGCTCGCCGCGGAGGCGCGCTCGAACCTGCTCGCGGAGATCCGCGGCAACAAGGCCGAGATCGACCGCGCGCTGGCCACGTACGACGGCGCGATCAAGAACTACAACCACGCCCGCGCCATCGTGCAGCGCCTCATCAACGAGGAGCAGCTCGCCGACAAAGAGATGTCGATCGGTTTCGAGCTCGCGCGGTTGAGCCGCGCGGCCTACGACACGGCCGAGATCACCGGCGCGTTCGGGCACATGAAGTACCAAGACGTGCGGCGCTTCGCCGGCATCTATGATTTGCAGCGCAAGTACGAAACACTGCAGGACCAATCCTTGAGCTACGTGTCCGTCGCCGCCGCGCCGGCATCCTTGCTCGACGAGCCCCGCAAGCCCGACTCGCGCCAGCTCGAAGACTGGCGATCCAGGCTGGAGCAGGGAAGCGCATCGCTCTACATCCAGAGAACGTTCGGAGACCAGCTCAGCCGGGGCTACGGCGAGCTCCTGACCGCCGAGGACCGCTGACGAGTCGCCGGCCGCAATCGGCACGTGCCGGCCGGGCACGGCTCATGACTCGTGCTCGACCCCGGTCCGCGAGAAGCGCGTGCGGTACCTGGACGGGCTCAAGCCGAAGCGCCGCTCGAACGCGCGCTGGAACACGTCGGCGCTGCGGTAACCCACCGACGCCGCCACCTGGTCCACGCGGCTCGCACGCTGCGTGAGCCGCTCGCGCGCCGCATCGAGCCTGAACCGCTCCACGAGCGCGGCGGGAGACACGGCGAACAGCTCGCGGCAGCGGCGCGTGAGCTGCCTCGGCGACAGCGCAACGCTCTGCGCCAGCGCTTCCACCGAAAGATCGGCTTCGAGGTGGCTCGAGATGTACGCCACGAGATTGCTGATGCCGTTGCTCGACTTGAGCTGATACTTGAGAGGCTCGGAAAACTGCTCCTGCCCGCCCGGCCGCTTGAGATACACCACGAGCTCGCGCGCCACCGCGAGCGCCGCGCGCGGCCCCAAGTCCTCCTCGATGAGCGCGAGCGACAGGTCGATGCCCGAAGTCACGCCCGCGGAGGTGTAGTAGCGCCCGTCCTTGATGAACAGTGAATTCGGCTCGACTTGCACGCGCGGGAAGCGGCGGGCGACGTCGGCGGCGAACCGCCAATGCGTGGTCGCGCGGCGCCCGTCGAGGAGCCCGGCGTGCGCGAGCGCGTACACGCCCGTGCACACCGACGCCACACGGCGAATCTTCGGGGCGCGCGCCGCGAGCCAGTCGCTCACGGCCCGCAGCCGCGACGGCTCGCGGAGCCCATGTCCGCCCGGCACGATGAACGTGTCGAGCGGCGGCGCATCGGCGAGCGCCGCGCTCGGCCGGATGCTCATGCCGGACTCCGCCGTGCAGGCCTTGCGCCCGAGGCCGAGCGTGACCAGGTCGTAGACGGGCTTGGTGGCGCCGTCGACCGTGGGCGTGGCGAACGCGTCGAGCGGCCCCGCGAGATCGAGCGCGGTGATGCCGTCGAAGACCAGGAAGCCGATGCGTCGTTTGGTGCTCATGCGCGGCATTCTGGGCGCGGCGAAGCATGGCCGCCAGGACATTCATCCGACGATTTGAGACATCTTCCGCCGGCCGAGGCGGGGACGTCTCACTGCATGCTTTGCCCGAGATCGATGAGCACCTGGTCCGCGCCGTCGATTCGAATCAAGCCGAGGCGCGGGAACTCGAGATCGACGATGACGTAAACATCGCCGCGAACGTAGCCACGTGCAGCCAGGTGCGCTCCTTGTTGGGCGACAAGGCGTAGCCCACGAGCAGCGCGCCGAGCAGGCTCAAGCCCACGAGCAGGATGAAGACGACGGCCGGCGGGTGGTTCTCCGTCGCCACCTGACGGGTGGTGGTGATGTCGATCATGTCGTTCAGCGCCGGCACGAGCAGCATCGTGGCTTGTGGGGACGCCTCGGGCGTTCGCGCCGTCGCGATCACGGTCCTCCAGAGGTCCGCCTGCAGCGCGTTGGCCGCGGCGAGCCGGGCTTTCGCGGCCGCGTAGTCGTCGTTCGCCAGCTGAAAGGCCGTGACCCGCGCGTCGACGTAGCGCCGGAAGAGCGCGCGCACCTCGGGTTGCGCGTTGGCCGGAAGGAGGTCGACGCGCAGATACGCCGTGCCGATCGCGTTGGCCTCGTCGCCGATCAGGTGCCGCCGGCTCTCGAAGCGCGATGCAGCGCCCGAGAACGTGAACGCGATCAGCAATCCGAGCAGAGCGAATACCGCGGCTTCCGCGGAGGCCGCTCCCTTGGCGAGCCCGTCGTGGTCGCGGGCGAGCTTCGCGATGCCGACGCGGCGGCCTGCTTCGGCCGCCGCGAGCATCAGCAAGAACAGCGCCGCGCCGGCGGCGACGGCGAGGAACGGGAAGCTCTCGGTGGGCACTCGGCTAACGCCTCGGCCTGCTCACTTCGCCGCGGGCGCCACCGACACTGCAAGGGCTTCGGTGTACGTGATCTGGACTCGGTCGCCGGGCTTGAGGCGCGCAACGAACGCGCGGCCCGCGTCGCTCTGGGCCTTGGTGTCGCGTTGCTTGCCCTCCGGACCGGTGAACGCCACCGTGCCGGTGGCGGCATCCACCGAGTTGACGGTAACCACCGCGGTGACCTGCACGCCGGCCCCGCCGGCCGGAGACGCGCCCGGGGCCGCACGGGCGGCGCCCACGGTCGCCTGGTTGCCGGCTCCGGCCGGCGCCAGCTCGGCGGCCAACGACTGGTAGTAGCGGATGTCAACGTCGTCGCCCACCTTGAGCTGCGCGAAGTTGCGCACTTCGGGCCCGGCTTCCACGGTTTCCTCGCGGCCCGTGGCCGTCTTGAGCGTGACGAGCCGCTTGGCCGCGTCGATCGCGGTGATCTTAGCCGTCAAGAGGACGAGATTCTCGGCGCTGACGCTGCGCTGCTGCGCGGCCGGCGCAGACTGCTGGGCCGGTGCCGGCGAGGCCGCAATTGCCAGCGCCGCGGCGGCGACAGCGGCAAGAACGAAGCGGGACGAGCGGTGCTCGGGCGTGTTCATCGGGTGACCTCGTGGTGGCGACGCGTCACGATCGACGATCGACCGAGGGGACGCTATTGCCCGTTCGTCCAAGGGCGGCGGCGCGCCTTTGGTGCCGCCCCGGACGTCGGAGCCGGAATCGCTAGCGGCGGCGCCCGCCGAGCAGCGAGCCCAAGAGGCCGCGCACGAGCGCGCGGCCGGTCTGCGAGCCCATCGCGCGGCCGGCGCTCTTGACCATCACGTCCACGAGGCCGTCCGACTGCTTGCCGCCGCGCGGCCCGACGCGGCCGAACAGGATCTCCGTCGCGATGCTGCGTTGCTGCGGTTGCTGCGGGGTTTGCCGCGGCGCCTCCTGCGGTACACGCTGCGCGGGCGGCGCCTGCTTCGCCTCGACGCGAGCCTTCAGAACTTCGTACGCCGACTCGCGATCCACCGTCTTCTCGTAAACGCCGGCCACCGGCGACGCGGCCATGAGCCGCGCGCGCTCGGCATCGTCGATCGGTCCGATCTTGCTGCCCGGCGGCACCACGAACAGCCGCTCGGTGACGCCGGGTCTGCCCTGCTCGTCGAGCAGCGACACGAGCGCCTCGCCCACGCCGAGCTCGGTGATCGCGTCGAGCACCGCGAACTTCGGGTTCGGCCGCATCGTCTCGGCGGCGGCCTTCACGGCCTTCTGATCGCGCGGCGTGAACGCGCGCAGCGCGTGCTGCACGCGGTTGCCGAGCTGGCCGAGCACCGCGTCGGGAATGTCGAGCGGATTCTGCGTGGCGAAGTACACGCCCACACCCTTCGAGCGAATCAGCCGCACCACCTGCTCGATCCTGTCGAGCAGCGCCTTCGGCGCGTCGTCGAACAGGAGGTGCGCCTCGTCGAAGAAGAACACGAGCCGCGGCTTGTCGGGATCACCGACCTCCGGCAAGTGCTCGAAGAGCTCGGCGAGCAGCCACAGCAGGAACGTGCCGTAGAGCTTGGGTGCGCCCATGAGCTCGTCCGCGGCGAGGATGTTCACCACGCCCTTGCCGCCGTCGGTCTGGAGCAGGTCGTCGATGTTGAGCATCGGCTCGCCGAAGAACTGTTGCGCGCCCTGGCTCTCGAGCACGAGCAGGCCGCGCTGGATCGCGCCCACCGACGCGGCCGACACGTTGCCGTACTCCGTGGTGAGCTCTGCCGCATGGTCGCCGATGTGCTGGAGCATCGCGCGCAGGTCTTTGCTGTCGAGCAGTAGGAGCCCGGAGTCGTCGGCGATCTTGAAAGCGATCGTGAGCACGCCTTCCTGCGTCTCGTTCAAGTCGAGCATGCGCGCGAGCAGCAGCGGACCCAGGTCGGAGATGGTGGCGCGCAACGGATGGCCGCGCTTGCCGAACACGTCCCAGAAAACGACGGGACTGCCTGCGTAGCGCAGCTCGAGGCCGAGCGACTTGGCGCGCTCGGCGACCTTCGGATTGGCGCCGCCGGCTGCGGCGATGCCCGAGAGGTCGCCCTTCACGTCGGCGAGGAACACGGGCACGCCGATCCGCGAGAACTGCTCGGCGAGCGATTGCAGCGTGACGGTCTTGCCGGTGCCGGTGGCGCCGGTGATGAGGCCGTGACGGTTCGCGAGGCCGGGCAGCAGGTAGGCCTCGGCGGCGCCGTTCTTCGCTATCAACAGTGAATCGGTCACGCCATCAATCTAGCGCAAATCCCGCCGTGGTCGCAGCGTCGTCGACCGCGACGATCGTGTCTCACTTCGGCCCACGATGCGGGTAACGGCTGCGGCCGCACCTCGAATGGGGTCTCCCGAGACCGTCGCCGCACAGGGATGTGCGGCGAGGAGCCCCATGGATGGTCTTCCGGCGTGTCTCGGGAGACCCCATTCGAGGTGCGGCCGCAGCCTGCGCAAAGGCAACGGCCGAAGTGAGACACGACCGTCGAGGTCAACGCCGCGGCGGTGGCGGGAGGTCGGCCGGCGGCGTGAGGTCGAAGCGCTGCTTGCCCGTGGCGGGGTCGATCGAGCGGTCGTGGTCGGCGCACAAGCTGATCTCGTTCGCCAGCTTCTTCGCGCCGCGGTGAAACACGGCCGTGCGCCGGTCGGGCGCGGTGAGCACGTCGGGCGCTTCGGTGACCACTTCGATCTGCAACGTGTCCTTGCCGGTGAGCGTCATCCGCTCCGTGATCCGCACGCCGTTGCCCATCGGCATCGAGCCCTGGAATCTCTCGGGATAAGCCGCGGCCGGATTGATGCCGATCGTCTCGACGACGAGCGTCTGCCCTTCCCAGTGGCCCACCGAGGTGCCGGTATTGGTGGGGTCTACGCTCTTCGGCAACGGCGTGCCGTCGGTGTAGATCCGCCGGATCAGGCCGGCCTCGTCGGTCAGCGTTACACGGCCCGGCGTGAACAGGAACTCGAGAGCGCCGATGAAGCCGCCGCTCGACCCCGTGAACTGCCGAGGCCGGCAGTAGCGCAGCGGATCCGGGTCCGTGTCCTGGCTGCGCGCGACGCGAACTCGTTGCAGAAGCCCGGGCTTGAGCGGCGGCGGGTTGGCGAGCCACTCCTCCACGTACGGCACGTCGCTCGTCCACCAGCCGCTCCAGTCGGGGAGCTGGTCGAGCGCGGCATAGCGGCTGCCGCCGGTCTGCGCCAGTGCGGCGCTGCCGAGCGCGAGGGCGGCGCAGCACAGTGCAGCGTGCGCGAGCGCGGTCCGCGGCGCGACGCGCGTCATTGCGGGCGCGCGGCGGGGACGGTTGCGCCCGCGCCTCCCGCGCCGTCTACGCCGGCCGGCCCGCCGGCCCCGCGCGTGATGGTTCCGTCCGCGTGCGTGGCCGCGCGGAAATGCCCACCGGCGCGGCCGTCGGTGAGCGGCCAGTACTCCACGGTCAATTCCTCGCCGGCGGCAAGCGTGTCCCTCGTCCAGCCGCGCCGCATCAGCACGTTGGTCGAGCCGTTCTCGAACGCGTAGAGGTCGTAACCGGACTGTGCGGCGGCGTTCGGCACGTACACCCAGATGAAGACGTGCGGATTCACCCACTCGACCTTGGCGACCGTGCCTTTGACGGTGACGGTGCGGGTGCCGTCGAACATCGCGTAGGAGTGGTGCGCCGCCACCGTCGACGCGGCCAAGGCGACCGATATCGCCGCGGCGGCCGCCAACGCGTTACGGAGTGTCGTCATCGCGGTCCCCACCCGCCCCAGAGGCGAGGGACGATAACGCAGCGGCAAGACCGTGGGAAGCCGAAGCCGCACCGCGACCCACGCGGGACCGCCTACCTCGATGCGGTTCCTCGCAGCTCACTCGAGAACATGTCCCGCGCGCGTCGGTTCGTCGGTGTTCCACCAGATGAACAGCGCTTTGCCGGTGACGTTCCCCGCGGGAACGTACTCGACGCCCTCGAACCGGCTGTCGCGGCTGTTGTCACGATTGTCGCCGAGCACGAAATAGTGCCCTTCGGGCACACGATAGGTGCCGCCGCGGCTCGGATTGCGCGGCATGAAAGCCTGCAGGTGCGACCGGCCATCGATCGTCTCGCGAACGAGCTCCAGGGTCGGATCTTGCGCGTCTGCTCCCACGGGCTCGACGCCCGCGACGACGCCGTTGATCGTCACCCGTTTGCTCCGCGCGTCGTAAACGACCTCGTCGCCGGGCAGCCCGACCAAGCGCTTGATGTACGTGACCTTCCGATCCTCCGGGAGCAGAAACGTGATCACGTCGCCGCGCGCGAGCGGCGACCGCCAGAGCAGCGGCTTGCCGACGACGATGTAGTCGCCCTCGCGTAGCGTCGGCAACATCGCCGCGGAGGGTATCCGGAACGGCTCGAACACGAACGCTCGAAATGCGAGAGCCGCCACGACCATTGCCACGAAGACGCCAACGAGGCCCTTCCAAGTGGTAAACCACGGCCCTTCGAAGCTCGTGGCATGGAGTTTCGCCGTGCGATAGCCATCGACGGCGGCGACGATCGGGATCACGAACGCAAACGCCAGCGCGGGCACGCCGGCCGGCATCCAGCCGTTGTGTGCCAGCAGGACTACGAGGACCACCGGCGCGTAGCGGAGCACGAAGTAGACGCCGGCTCGGAGCGGCTTACCGACGTACAGCATGCCCAATGCCGGTTGCAGCAACGCGAGCAGGACGGCTATCCAACCGTGGCGGGCGCGATTCCCGGAAGTGCGCAGATTCTCCATCGTCGGCCTCTTCTCCGCGGGGCCTGGGAGCAGCCTGGCGCATGTTCGCACAGCGTTCGCCGCGCTGCACGCGCCGAACCCGCGCCTCGAAGCGAACTCGCCGGCGGCGAGCTTTGTGGGTACCATGCTGGCCCGCCGAAACGTTCGACCACGAATGACACCGACTCCGCTCGTTCGTCCGTTCGCCGCGCTGCGCCCCACCGCGGAGACCGCCGGCGACGTGATCGCTCCCCCTTACGACGTGGTGAGCACCGACGAGGCACGGGCGCTCGCAGCCGGCCGGCCGGCGAGCTTCCTGCACATCTCGCGTCCCGAGATCGACCTGCCGGAAGGCACCTCGCCCTACGCCGACGAGAGTTACACGCGCGGCGCCGAAAATCTCGCGCGCCTGCGCGACTCCGGCGTGCTCGTGCGCGACGCGGAGCCGTCGTTCTACGTGTATCGGATGGTGATGAGCGGCCGCGCACAGACCGGCGTCGCGTTCGCCGCGTCGGTGGCCGCGTACGACGCGAACCGCATCCGCCGCCACGAGCTCACGCGCCCCGACAAGGAGAACGATCGCGTGCGCAACATCGCCACGCTCAACGCGCAGACCGGTCCGGTGCTGCTCGCCTACCGCGCGGACGCGAAGCTGGCGGAGCTCGTCGGCGCGGCCGCCCTCGGGAAGCCGCTGTTCGCCGTGCCGGGTCCGAACGAGGTCGTGCACACGGTG